>JASFUT010000291.1:0-4380 GCA_050050175.1 Chromatiales bacterium | reverse complement strand
GCGGTGATCAGGGTCTGGGCACCCAGGCCCTCGATCGCCTCCCACAACATCCAGCGCCAGTCCCGATCCAGCTCGGCGGGGAAATCATCCACCAGAAGCACAAGCTCGCCGGGTCGGCGTTCCTCCAACAGCTCAGCCTGCGCGAGGAGCATCGCCGCAATGGTCATCTTCTGCTGACCTCTGGAACCGAACAGCGAGGCCTCCCTTCCCCCAATGAGGATCTGCAGATCAGCCCGGTGCGGCCCCACCCGGGTGAAGCCTCGCTCCGTGTCGCCCTCCCGTCCGGCCCGCAACGCATGTTCGAGACTCTCCGCCCCCTCCCGCCAGCCCCGGCGGAACGCCACCCTGACCTCCCTGCCCAGCAGGCGGGCGCTCCACCCGGGAAGCCGCCGGTTCAGCTCCTCCACGTACAGCTGGCGCCTCAGCGTGATCCGCTCACCCGCCGCCGCCAGCGCGGGCTCCCATGCCGCCGCCACCCGTGGATCCGCCTTCAACGAGAGATTGCGCTGACGAAGCGCCCGCCCGTACCGCTGTACCTCGTCGCGGTACGTGTGTTCCACGTGGAACACCCCCCAGTCCAGCAGGCGCCTTCTACCCTCCGGGCCCCGGTCGAGAAGCGCGTGGGATTGCGGAACCAGAACACCAACGGGCAGGAGCCTGGCCAGCGTCGACGCCCTCCCCTCCTCCCGGCCATCCACCCGGATCCGCCGCTCCCCCCTCCCGGCCTGTATGCCGATTCGATGAAGGCGGGCCGGATCCGACCCGACCCGCCCGAAGACCTCGAAGCGATCCGCCCCCTCCATCACCAACGGTCGGGATCCGGCACTGCGAAAGCTCTTCCCCCTCGCCAGGAGGTACACCGCTTCCAGCAACGCGGTCTTGCCCGCACCGTTCGGCCCGACGAGCAGGTTGATGCCCGCCCTGGGCGCAAGCTCACACGCTTCGATGTTTCGGAAATTGCGGATGCGGAGGCTGGTGATGCTCATTCGGCCGCACCCGAGGACTGTGCAAGGATATCATCGGGCTCTGCCAACCCAGCCCCCGAGGCCGTTCATGAGGACCTAGTGCTCGGTCCCATACAAATGGTTCGTTTCAGCGTGCCTGGGCGGGTCTGCACCTAGGCGCACGAGTGAAGCCCTAGCCATCGCCAATGCGAGCGAGTGCAACAACGGTGCGGACCCGCCCAGGCTCGTCCTACGCAAGCCCCTCCCATGGGCCAATGCTGCGTTGCGCCCCTTGGCAATGGGATCACCATTCCCTGCGGACCCGCCTTGCCTTGGCCCATGGGAGAGGCTCTGAAGCAAACGATTTGTATGGGACCAAGCACTAGAGACGCATGGGCATAACGACGTAACGACTCCCGTCGTCGCCTTCCGCCGAGATCAGACAGCTGCTGTTGGAGTCCCTCAGGGCCAGGTCGACCGTATCTGCCGTGAGCACTCCGAGCACGTCGAGCAGGTAGCTCACATTGAATCCGATCACCAACTCCTCTCCATGATAATCGACCTCTATCTCCTCCTCCGCCTCTTCCTGCTCCGGGTTGTGGGCCTGGAGCTGGAGGACCCCGTCGCTGATGTTGAACCGGATGCCGCGGTACTTCTCGTTCGACAGAATCGACGCACGGGCCAGGGCGTGCCTGAACCCGTCCCGCTCGACCTTCACGAGCTTGTTCGCGTCCCTCGGAATGACCCGCTCGTAATCCGGGAACCGTCCGTCGATGAGCTTCGTGGTGAAGCTCTCCTCGCCGAACCGCATCCTCACGTGGTTGGAGCTGATCTCGAGCTCGACCTGCGCGTCGGTGTCAGCGAGCAATCGCCCGAGCTCGAGGACGGCCTTCCGGGGCAGGATGACCTGGACCTCCGCGCCTTCCTGATCGCCCGGGAGTTTGCCTTCGCTCAAGGCAAGCCGATGCCCGTCCGTGGCAACCGCCCTCACCCGACCGGCCCCCGCCTCCAGCAGCATCCCGTTCAGATAGTAGCGGACGTCCTGCTGAGCCATGGCGAAGTAAGTCCGCTCGATCAGCCTCTTGAGATCGCCTTCGGCTATCCGGAGCCTTTGGCTCGGTGCAGTAGGCTCGATCGCGGGGAAGTCCGCCGCCGGCAGCAGTCCCAGCGTGAATCGGCTCCTGCCGGAGCGCAGGACCGCCCGCTCACCCTCCACGCTGAGCTCGATCGGAGCCCCTTCAGGCAGAGCCTTGCAGATATCCATCAGCTTCCGCGCAGGAAGGGTGAACTCGAACTCCTCCGACACCTCGGCCGGCGCCCCGGTCCGGAGCTCCACCTCCAGATCCGTCGCCGTCAGCTCCACCCGCTCGGCCGTTGCAGCGATGAGCACATTCGCCAGTATGGGCAATGTCTGGCGGCGCTCGACCACTCCGCCGATGCGCTGCAGTGGCTTGAGCAGCTCGTCCCTATCGGTCCTGATCTTCATGGCGGTTATCTCTTAGTAATTTTGTTAATTCATTTCCCACTACTGTTACTGTTAAGGCCCGCAGATGCTGTTGAGCGTTTCCGGTAAGACCCGGCTTTTCAGAAGCTTATGCACCCGTCGAGCCTGTTGACAGCCCGCCCTGATCCCTGGGGCCGACCTGTTGGCCGGCTGTGGATAGATTTACCGCTTGTCGGTCCTTCCTTTGTGTCCACCGGTTCTCCACATCAGCTGGTGAGGGTTCTCAACAGGTTTGCGTAGTCCTCGTCGACGCGCGTGTCGGCGTGTCGCAGCTCAGTCACTTTCCGTGTGGCGTACAGCACGGTCGTGTGATCCCGCCCCCCGAAGGCCGCCCCGATCTCCGGCAGGCTGTGGTTGGTCAGCTCCTTGGCGAGGGCCATGGCGATCTGGCGCGGGCGGGCCACGGTGCGGCTGCGCTTGGCCGACAGGAGGTCCGAGGAGCGTATCCTGTAATATTCGGCCACCGTTTTCTGAATGTTCTCTATCGTGACCTGTTTGTCCTGCGCGGCAAGCAGGTCGCGCAGGGCGTCCTTGGCGAACTCCAGGGTGATCGGTCTGCCGGTGAACTGGGCATTGGCCACGATGCGCCTCAAGGCGCCCTCGAGCTCGCGGATGTTCGATCGCACCCGCTTGCCCATGAAGAAAGCGACATCGTCCGGAAGCTCAATGCCGAACAGCTGGCTCGCCTTGCTGTTGAGAATGGCCACCCGGGTCTCCAGATCCGGCGGCTCGATCTGAACCGTGAGGCCCCAGCCGAACCGCGATCTGAGGCGCTCTTCCAGCCCCGTGACCTCCTTCGGGAACCGGTCGCTGGTCAGGATGATCTGCTGCTGGGACTCGAACAGGGCGTTGAAGGTGTGGAAGAACTCCTCCTGGGAGCGTTCCTTTCCGGCAAAGAACTGGACGTCATCGATCAGCAGGGCGTTGACTGAGCGCACCCGCCGCTTGAACTCGTCGATGCGGTTGTGCTGCAGGGACTTGACCATCTCGCCCACGAACCCCTCGGAATGGAGGTAGACGACGCGTGCCCCTGGGCTTCGGTTGAGGATCACATTGCCGACGGCGTGCATCAGGTGGGTCTTGCCGAGTCCCACGCCGCCGTAGATGAACAGTGGGTTGTAGACGTTGCCCGGATTCTCGGCGATCTGAACAGACGCCGCTCGTGCGAGCTGATTGGACTTGCCCTCGACGAAGGTCTCGAAGGTGAAGCTCGTGTTCAGGTTGCTCGGCAATCCCGGCTCTTCCTCGACCTGGGGCCTGCGTCCCGCCCCTGGCCCGGACGGCTTGCTCAGACCGGCGCCAGCCCGGCCGGACGGCTTCTTCGGCCGGCTGCCGATCTCCAGGCTCACAGCCGCGCCGTTGGTCCCGGAGATCTCGCTCAGCAGCCCGTCGATCTGGGACAGGTAGTTGTTCCGCACCCAGTCCCGAACGAACCGGTTGGGCGCCAGCAGGCGGATACGGCCCTCGTCCACCAGGCACTGGAGGGGGCGAATCCAGGTGTTGAACTGCTGTGGAGCGAGGTCCCCTTCGAGCCGGTCGAGACAGCGGGTCCAGATGTCGTTCTCAGTCACCTTGCGTCCATCATCGGTTGGCGACGCCCGGCGACGACCGTCGCCCCAGCGCCCGCGGATAGAATGTGCAGCTTGGAAAGCCAATGGGCCCCGTAACGGACCGGCGTCGAGTCGCGCCTTCAGGTCCCGGGAGCGCAATCCAGTCTACTCCCGTTGATCCCAGTTATCCACAGGCCCGGGCGAGATCCGGCGCCCTGTGCCGGTTGACACCCGCAGCCCGGCAACTTAACCTAGGCGCCTTTTTTTCAAGGGCTTTTTCTTACCGAGCACACCGGATCAATGTCATGAAAAGAACATTCCAGCCCAGTAACCTACGCCGTGCGCGAAACCACGGATTCCGTGCAAGGATGGCCACCAAGAA
>JASFUT010000290.1:0-4394 GCA_050050175.1 Chromatiales bacterium | reverse complement strand
AAGGCATGTCACGATCACTCTGGAGGGCGCCGCCGAGCCGGTGGTCTTCGAGGTGCTCGAGAATGAGGGACGCCGCCTGCTGGTCGATCGGCGGCGCGGGCTCGCCTACCGGCTGGCGCCCGACGCGGGGCTTCTGGAGCGCCCGGGGACCTGAGATGCCCGAGCTGCCGGAGGTCGAGACCGCGCGCCGGGGCCTGGAGCCCCATCTCATCGGCCGCCGGATCACCGGAGTGCGCGTGCGCCAGCCCCGCCTGCGCTGGCCGGTGCCCGCGGACCTCGAGCGGGTCATCCCCGGCCAAAGGGTGCTGGCCGTGGAGCGGCGCGCCAAGTACCTGCTGCTTCGCCTGGATGGCGGCACGCTGATGGTGCACCTGGGGATGTCGGGCAGCCTGAGGGTCCTCGGCACGGACGTCCCGCCCGGGCCCCACGACCATGTGGACCTGCTGCTGGGTGCGCACTGCCTGAGACTGCACGACCCGCGCCGGTTCGGCGCCGTGCTCTGGACCGCCGAGGACCCGCTGAGCCATCCGCGGCTCCGGGAGCTCGGTCCCGAGCCTCTGGAGGCGCAGTTCGACGGCACCTACCTGCGAGACCAGGCCGCGCGCAGGCGGGTGGCGATCAAGAGCCTGATCATGGACGGGCGGGTGGTCGTGGGGGTCGGCAACATCTACGCCAACGAGGCGCTCTTCCTCGCCGGGATCCTGCCGGCCAGGCCCTGCCGCAGGATCGCGCAGCACCGGCTCGAGCGCCTGGCCGGCGCGATCAAGGCCGTGCTGAGCGCCGCCATCGAGCAGGGCGGGACCACGCTGCGGGACTTCGTGCGCGAGGACGGCCGGCCGGGCTATTTCGAGCAGGCCCTCAGGGTCTACGGACGGCGCGGACTGCCCTGCCCCACCTGCGGCGAGGCGCTGCGCGAGCGCCGCATCGGCCAGCGATCCAGCGTCTTCTGCCCCCGTTGCCAGCGTTGATGCCCAGCCCCCTGAAGCTCCGCACGCTTGCCCGACCGCGCCGCGCCCGGCCGCTCCGAACCCGCCCCGCCGAGATCGAAGCACTTCGTAGGAGCGCTCGTCGAGCACGAACCCTTCGGGCCTGGCAGCGGCCGGGCGAACGTCAGTCCCGGAAAGGCAGCGAGAGCTGACCGTCCTTCGACGCCGCTTCCGGAGCCGGCCCGTCTTCGTCCCGGCCGCCTTCGTCCGGCTCATCCGTGGCCGGTCCCTCTCCGTCCGGGGGATTCCCGGCTGTCCGCCCGGTCGGACCGCCCTCGCTCAGGCTTCGGATCAGAAGCCGCAGATCATTGATCTCGGCGTGGCGGAGCGGATTGGGGTCCCAGACCTGCCCGGCCAGGCGCACCGGGTCGACCAGCTCGGCGGCCAGGCGCTCGGGGGACAGGACCTCGTAGATGCTTCGCCACTCGCCCTCCACGCGCAGGGCCAGGGCGGGATTCAGCAGGTACTGGCCGTGGCGCACCCGAACGAAGAGCTTGCGGTTGTAGGGGTCCTGGCGGGAGGCCTCGTTCTTGGACAGGATCGACGAGAGGTACTGGCGGCGCTTGCGCCGGGCGGGCACCACGGACTCCGGGAAATGCGCCAGGACCTCCGCGAAGTCGGCCGCCGCCAGCAGTTTGCCGTGCGTGACCCAGTTCTCGCCCAGCCGCTGGTAGAAGAGCACCATGGCGACGCTGAGCATCAGGTACTCCGTGATCCGCCGGTCCAGCTTGATCAGCCGCTCGTCCACCTGGATGTCCAGACTGGCGGGGGCGAGGCGCTCGAACACCGCCGGCAGCCTGGCGCGGGCGAAACGGTCGTCGGCACAGGCCCGCTCCAGGGCGATCTGAAAGGCATTGAGGCCGTTGCCGTCGACCAGGCCGGTGTCGGCCTCGCGGTCCAGCAGCGCCTCCACCAGCTCGGCGTTGCCCATGCGGCTGGCGACCATCAGCGGGGTCTGGCCGAAGACGTTGCGGAAATCCACGCCGTACCGGTCGATCTCGCCGAGCACCCCGCCATGGCTGCGCAGGCTGTAGGCCATGTAGTGCTTCTTCTCCAGCACCTGCATGGCCTTGTCCGGATGTCTGGCGGCCTTGAAGCCGGCGTTTGCCAGGGCATTGAGGTAGCGCTGGTCGCGATAGACCAGGGCGTACTCGGTGAGCGCTATGGAGGCCTTCTTCTCCCCCTTCTCGAGGGCCCTGTGCTCCAGCTCGGCCAGGCTCTCGCCGCGCAGCACCGTCCAGGGCACCTCAAGCTCCTTCAGGATCTGCTCGCGGATCTCCTCGGCCTGCTCCTCCTTCCCCTGAAGGCTCAGGCGGTGGGCCTCGCGGCGCCACTCGTCGCGGCTGGAGCGCTGCTCCTCCACGTGGTCCACCGCCTCGTGCACGTCGGTGAGGCCGAGCAGGGCAAGCAGCCGCTGCTCGGGGCGGGACTCGATGAGGTAGAGGTTCTTCACCGCTCGAGTGACCGCCACGTACAGCGCGTTGATGTAGAACTTGTAGATCTCCAGGGACTTGTCGCCCTTGTCCCGCGCGCGGGCGTAGCGCAGCTCACCGAAGAGGTGCTCTTCGCCCAGATCGCCGGCAATCTCCCGGAACCGCTTCTCCTCGCTGGTGAGAAAGCCGTACAGGAGCACGTTGTCGTACTCCAGGCCCTTGGCCTCGTGGATCGAGAACACGAGCGGCGTGCGGAAGAAGCGGCGCACCTCCGCCTTCTGCTCCGGATGCAGCACCAGGATGGCGAAGCGCGCGGAGCCCGCGGTGCGCCGGTCCAGGTCGCGCTTGACCGCATCCGTGTCCCGGAGCACGCCCACCCGGCCCTCGGCCGGACCGCAGCTGCGCACCAGGTAGTTGCTCTCGCGGTCCACGGACCCGAAGCGCGCGCGCTTGATGTGCAGCAGCCGGTTCGCCACCTCCGTGACCTGGGGTGAGTTGCGGAAGTTGGCGTTCAGGACACGGATCAGGTCGGCGGGCGCCTCCATCCCCTGCTCGTGCCAGAACAGGGTCTTGACCTTGGCCCAGGAGAAGAAGTTGGGGTGGACGATCTGATTGGCGTCGCCGCACAGCAGGAACCCCCGGGCGTCCCTCAGCGAGCGCAGGATCAGCAGCAGCTGGACATTGGTCAGATCCTGGACCTCGTCCACCACGACGAAGTCGTAGCGGGGCTGGACCCGCTCGAGCCAGGCATGGCTGACGATATTGGGATCGAACCAGCCCTGGTCGCGGAGAAAGCGCAGATACTTCTCGAACAGATCGTAGACGGCGTCGCGCAGTTCCAGTGGGTAGATGGACTGGCGCACCCCGAGGGCCCGATAGGCCTCGCGGCCCAGGTAGGCGCGCTCCTGCTCGGTGCCGGTGATGGCGCCCTGGATCTCCTCGAACAGCCGGTGGCTGTCGCGCAGCTCCCGGGGCAGGCGCTGACGCGCCGCCCAGCCTGCAAAGGCCCGCGGCGTGATCTCCTTACCCTCCGGCACGTGGATGCTCTCCAGGAGCTCCCGGTACGACAGGAAGTCGACGTTCTGGGCGTCGTTCTCGTAGCCGTGGGCATAGTAGAGATCGTGGGCGTTCCGGGTAAGGAAGGACGAGCGGGTGACATAGAGCACGTCGCCCACGGCATCCTTCATCTTCTCCAGGGTCAGGGCGGTCTTGCCGCTGCCTGCCGAGCCGATGATCACCAGGGGCGCAGGCTGGCAGTACACGGCCTCCTGGTCCTGGTCGAAGGACAGGACCTTGTCCAGCAGATGGAACCGCGGAAGCTGCGGGTTCAGGTAAGGCAGCGCAGGGGAGTCGTCGTCGGTCGGGGAGTCGAGAGTCGGGATCCTGTCCTCGTCGACCGAGACGCCGCGTCCGAGGAACCGCGACTTCTCATAGGCGTGCCGGCGGATATACTCCAGGGCAAGCACGCAGGACTCGCCCCGGTACCGGTAGAGCGAGAACAGCAGCCGGTTGCTGCGATCGAGCCGGGCCCGGTACAGGTTGTCTCCGACCTTCTTGACGTCGGCGGAGCGAAAATCGCCCGCCGCCAGGTAGCCGGCGAGCTTGTCGTAACCGGGGATGGCCGCGGTATCCAGACCGCGGTAGGCGAGCACTCTCATGGATCAGGGGGCGGGTAGCAGTACGACCGCGACATCATAGCTGATCCGACCGCCGGATGCGCCGGCGGGCGGGCTGTTCTCGCGTCCGCCAGCGCTCGAGCGAGCCGTTCGCGGCTCACAGCCGCTCCTACGGCGGGCCAAGACGCCCTCAGGAGTCCCGATGAGCGCAAAACTGCTCGCGGCCGTCTGTCGCGCCTACGGGATTCCTGCGACAAGACCCTGCCGCACCCACCCGCCTACCGTCTACGAGCTAATGCCTACTCGCTCTCCCCTGTCTACTGTCTACTGTCTACTTCCTGTCTACTTGACCAAGAATC
>JASFUT010000289.1:0-4430 GCA_050050175.1 Chromatiales bacterium | reverse complement strand
GTCTGAGCAGCAGGGCCCGCCGGTTCCCGGTGCCCAGCGTGTATAATGGGCGCTTCCTCAGGAGCGAGATGATGAGCTACGAAGCTTCCAGTATCAAGGTCCTCAAGGGCCTCGACGCGGTGCGCAAGCGTCCCGGCATGTATATCGGCGATACCGACGACGGCACCGGCCTCCACCACATGGTGTTCGAGGTGGTCGACAATTCCATCGACGAGGCCCTGGCCGGGTACTGCACCGAGGTCCGGGTCGTCCTCCACGAAGACCAGTCCGTGACGGTCACCGACAACGGCCGCGGCATCCCCGTGGACCTGCACATCGAGGAGAACCGTTCCGCCGCCGAGGTGATCATGACGGTCCTCCATGCAGGAGGAAAGTTCGACGACAACTCATACAAGGTCTCCGGCGGGCTCCACGGCGTCGGCGTCTCCGTCGTCAATGCCCTGTCCGAAGAGCTCCAGCTCAGCATCCATCGCGAAGGAAAGCTCTACCGGCAGGAGTACCGTCTGGGTGTCCCGGTGGCTCCGCTGGCGGTGGTGGGGGACACCGACAAGACCGGCACCCAGATCCGGTTCAAGCCGAGCGGCTCCATATTCACCAATATCGAGTTCCACTACGAGATCCTGGCCAAGCGCCTGCGCGAGCTCTCGTTCCTGAACTCCGGCGTACGCATCGTCCTGCAGGACGAGGCCCACGCCCGCAAGGACGTCTTCGAGTACCAGGGGGGTATTCGCGCCTTTGTCGAGCACCTCAACCGCAAGAAGACGCCCCTTCACCCGAGCGTCTTCCACTTCCAGGCGGAGCGCAACGCGGTCGTCGTGGAGCTCGCGATGCAGTGGAACGAGTCCTATCAGGAGAATATCTTCTGTTTTACCAACAACATCCCCCAGCGTGACGGCGGCACCCACCTGGCGGGTCTGCGCAGCGGCCTCACCCGCACCCTCAACCAGTACATCGACAGTGAAGGCCTCGCCAAGAAGCAGAAGGTCAACACCACCGGCGACGACGCCCGCGAGGGCCTGACCGCGGTCCTCTCCGTGAAGGTGCCCGACCCGAAATTTTCCTCCCAGACCAAGGACAAGCTGGTGTCCTCGGAAGTGAAGAGCATCGTCGAGGCCTTGCTGGTGGAGAACTTCTCCAACTTCCTGTTGGAGAGCCCCAGTGACGCCAAGGCGATCGCGGGCAAGATGATAGACGCGGCCCGGGCCCGCGAGGCGGCCCGAAAGGCCAGAGAGATGACGCGCCGCAAGGGCGTCCTGGACATCGCCGGCCTGCCGGGCAAGCTCGCCGACTGCCAGGAGAAGGATCCGTCCCGGTCCGAGCTCTATCTGGTGGAGGGTGATTCCGCGGGAGGATCCGCCAAGCAGGGCCGTGACCGCCGCTACCAGGCCATACTCCCGCTCAAGGGTAAGATACTGAACGTGGAGAAGGCGCGATTCGACAAGATGCTCTCGTCCGCGGAGGTCGGCACCCTCATCACCGCCCTGGGCTGCGGTATCGGGCGCGAGGAGTTCAACCCCGACAAGCTCCGGTACCATCGCATCATCATCATGACCGACGCGGACGTCGACGGCGCCCACATCCGTACCCTGTTGCTCACCTTCTTCTACCGCCAGATGGCCGAGCTGGTGGAGCGCGGGAACGTCTATATTGCCCAGCCGCCGCTCTACAAGGTCAAGAAGGGCAAGCAGGAGGTCTATCTCAAGGACGAAGCCGAGCTCAATCACTACCTGCTGCAGACGGCGCTCGACAATGCCGAGCTGCACGTCAATGCCGATGCCCCGGCCCTGTCCACCAGCGGTCTGGCCGATCTGGCGCACGAATTCGTGACGGTCATGACCACCATAGACCGGTTCTCCCGGCGGTACGCGCGGGACCTGCTCGAGCAGCTCATCTACATGCCTTCGGCGGACGATGCGCTGGTCCAGGACCGGGATCGCCTGGAGGCCTGGCTCCGGGAGCTGGCCGGCCGGCTCAACGCGGATCGCAGCCCGTCGGACGTGTTCGAGCTGGAGCTCGGCGCCGCCCCCGAGAGCGAGGAGACCGTCATCGTCATTCGCCGGCGCATCCACGGACTGTCAACGGAGCAGATCATGCCCTTGGAGTTCTTCCGGACCGTCGAGTACCGGCGGATTCGGGAGCTGGGCGAGAAGCTCGACGGTCTGCTTGCCGCAGACGCCTACGTCAAGCGCGGCGAGCGCCGCAGGGACGTAACCACGTTCAAGCAGGCGCTGGATTGGCTCATGGAGGAGGCAAAGCGCGGCCAGGGCATCCAGCGCTACAAGGGTCTCGGGGAGATGAACTCCGATCAGCTCTGGGAGACCACGATGAATCCGGATACGCGCCGGCTCCTCCAGGTGACGATCGAGGACGCCGTGGCCTCCGATCAGATCTTCACCACCCTGATGGGGGACCAGGTCGAGCCGCGCCGGGAGTTCATCGAGCGCAACGCCCTTGCCGTGGAGAACCTGGACGTTTGAGGGCCGCGCCGGGTCAGGACCGCTGCGCAGGCAGCGTCTCCATCGTCTGCTCGATCCATTGCTCGACGCGACGGGTGATCTGGGCGGCCGACAGGTCCTGGGGCGGGATGGGGGCACCGAGTACGACCCGGATGGTGCCCGGATACTTCTTCACCCCCCGCCGCGCCCAGAACACCCCCGCATTGTGGGCGATCGGGACCACCGGGTATCCGGACGCCGCCGCGAGCAGGCCGCCCCCGATGTGATACTTCCCGTGCTCCCCGGGCGCCACGCGGGTGCCCTCGGGAAACAGAATCAGGCAGTGACCCTGATCCAGCCGGCGTCGGCCCTCGTCGACGAGCTGCCGGGCCGCGGCCCGGCCGGCCTTCCGGTCCACGGCAATGGGGCCGGTCATCGCCAGCGCCCATCCGAACACGGGGACCCACAGGAGCTCGCGCTTCAGCACCCAGGTCTGTCGCCGGGGCAGAAGGCCGCGCAACGCAATCGTCTCCCAGGCGGACTGGTGCTTGGCCATGACGATGACTCCGCCCTCGGGCAGATTCTCCATCCCCTGTATCTCGTAGCCCAGCCCGCACACGGCCTTCTGCAGGCGCAGATTGGTGCAGGCCCATTGGCCCGAAAGGCTCATCAGCCACCGATGAGGGATGACTCGCCCGAACAGGACCATGGGCAGGGCAAAGACGAAGGTCGTTGCGGCCAGCAGTGCGAAATACACCAGGGATCGGGCCAGGACCATCTCAGCCCGCTTCAGCGAGGAGGGCGTCTACGGCCTCCGCCAGGCGTGTGTAGACGGGGACCGGTCCGATGCGCGCCAGCCGCTTTCGGGTATCGGTGCCTTTGCCCGTGAGCACCAGTATCGGACGGGCGGAGACCGCATGGGCGGCCTCCAGATCGCGCAGGCTGTCGCCGATGCAGGGGACGCCGTCCAGCTCGATGTTGAACCGCTCGGCGATCTCCAAGAGCAGGCCCGTCTTGGGCTTGCGGCACTCGCATCGGTCTTCCGGCGCATGAGGGCAGAAGAACAGCCCGTCGAGCTGGCCCCCGGCCTGGGAGAGCTCCCGGTGGAGCTTGTCGTGGATGCAGTTCAGTGCGCCGATATCAAACAGCCCGCGACCCAGTCCGGACTGATTCGAGGCCACGACCACCCGCCAGCCCGCCGCATTGAGCCGAGCAATGGCCTCCAGACTGCCGGGGATGGGTATCCATTCGTCCGGTGACTTGACGTAGGCATCGGAGTCTTCGTTGATGACCCCATCGCGATCAAGAATAACGAGCCGCATATCGGAAGTAAGTCCTCACTTATCCTCTTGGCGGAACTCGGATACCCTGATCCGTCCGTTCACCATGCGGCCCTGCCGCCGCCCGAGCGTCTCCATCTTCTTCCAGAAGGCCTGGTTCAGATCGAAGTCCGCGGCGATCGCGGTCCCCATCACCAGGATGAGCAGATCCGCCACCTCCTCGGCCAGGGCCTCCTTCGGCCTTCCCTTGGTCACGCAGGCCGAGATCTCCCCGAGCTCTTCGGCCATCAACGATATCCGATAGGTCAGCTCTTCGCCGCCCGTCTCCCTGAAGCGGTGCTTGTCATGGAAGGCCTGCACCGCTGCGAGCATCGCCTTGTAGGAGTCCCTGTCCATCATGTCGAACTAGCCCGCCTCGCTCACCGCGGATCGCGTCTCCGGCGCAGGACCTGTGCGTCTGGGCGCCGGGCTGGAGCGACAAGATCGCCTGGAGCGATCTTGGACGGCCGCAGGCCGGCCCGAAGGACGAAGCCCAGGGAGGGGCTGAGCAAACTTGTAGCCGTAGCTACAAGTTGAGTGCCAGGTTCGCCCGGAGCGAACCTGAACAGCCGGAGGCTGGCCCGACGGGCGGAGCCCAGGGATGGGCGCAGTAACACCAAGCCCAGGCGTGCAGGGACCAGCCCGAGACGTGATAGGCAGGCGGCGGTTGACACAC
>JASFUT010000288.1:0-4446 GCA_050050175.1 Chromatiales bacterium | reverse complement strand
ACCCAGCAGCAGGGCCTGCTCGGCGCCTTCCTATTCCTCGTGCCCGCGGTGATCCTCTCGGGCTTCGCCACCCCCATCGCCAACATGCCCGAGTGGGTCCAGGCCATCACCTACGTCAACCCGCTGCGCTACTTCATCGTCGTGCTGCGCGGCGTGTTCCTGGAGGGGAGATCGTACGACCTGATCCTCGGTCAGTTTCTGCCCATGGTGGTCATCGGCGTGTCGAGCCTGAGCCTCGCGGGGTGGCTGTTCCGGCGGCGGATGTACTGATCGAGGGGCGCCGCCGTCTGTCTGTTCCGCAGGCAGAATGGGCCCGCGGCACCTGGGCCATGGCGCAATCCCGGGACGGCGCGCCGCCCGGCCTGAAGAGCTCGAATGCAGCAGTCAAGAGTGGCTGATGGGCGGCCTGTAGCCAACACGCTCGCCTTCGATCACGACGTGCCGCCGCTTCTGCAGCTCTTCGACCAGCGCGGTCAGCTCGCCCTGGTCCAGCGTCTTCATGAACAGCGAGTTGATGGTGTTCCTGAGCGTCTTGAGCTTCCGGGGCCGCGCCTGACCACGACCCTTCAGATTCTTCACAATGGCCGCAACCTTGTCTTCCGGTGAAGTTGCGTTCGATATTCTGAGCAGAGGAATTTCGGCCAGATCAGGTTCCCGTTGAACGGTGACACTCCGTTCTTTCAGATGCTTGATGAGGGGATCGAAGCCGGCATCCCTGGAGATGATGTGGAAGCAGGCGTTCGAATCCCGCTCCGCCAGGCGCCCGATATAGAAGGCGATGTGGAAATCGAGGGCGTTCGGCCCGTTGCCTCCGATGCGGATGTACTCCGCGCTGTCCCCCAAAGCTTGCAGCGCCGAGGCAAGGTCGATCGGGATCTTCGCCTGATTGGCGCCGACGAAGACCAGCACCTTGAACGGATGGCCGTCCAGGAGAGCGAGGCTCTTCGGCTGAACGTTCTCGTAGTCGATCAGGATATAGTTGTTCTTCAACGAGACCCCTCGTCGTCCCTCCGACGCCGGCCTGAGCGTCCGACTGATCCCCGCCGTGGCATTCACGGGTGCCCGACGGTGACTCCCGGGCCCAACACCACGCAATATAGTCGCCTTGGGCTTCCTGTCACCTGTGACGGGTCGCGGGCGACAGCGGACCGCCTCCGCTCTGCAAGCCCGAGCCCGACCTCCCACCTGTCGGATTGCGCAGGCTCGCGACTTGTCGCACATGGACCTGAATCGCGTCGGTGGTGGGGCGGCAAACCGCCTTAGCTCGGCCCTCTTCCCGAAGCCCCGGAAAGCCGAGTCGACGACTCGCTCCACTGGAGGCGACTCAGCGCGCTCCGTCTCGACGTCCCCCAGGCAGACGGCTCGATTCCCGACTAATGTTGTCAGGAAAGAGTCATTGACGGCAAGGCATGGAGGGAAAACGCCATGAAGCACCGCAGGTTCAATTCCCCGCTCCTGATGAGTGCCGCCCTCATCTGCACCGGCGCCGTCGCCCACGGCACCGATCCGGATTCGATCCCGGCACCGCCGCACCCCCCCGCCGACGCTGCACGAACGGACGACGCCTTCGTCCCCGCGTATCTGCTCGCCGCCGTTTGCGGAATGCGCGGCGAGGAAGGCCAGCCGGCCTTCGAGCGGCGTCTGCAGCTTGCCCGCCTCTCCGAGGCCGCGCAGAAGCACGCCGGCACATCGCCGCCGCTCTTCGACAATCTGGGGAGCCACGGCTTCCCCGTCACGACCGCGAGCGAGCGCGCCCAGCGCTTCTTCGACCAGGGACTCGCTCTCGGCTACGCGTTCAACCACCCCGAGGCCCTGCGTGCCTTCCGCGAGGCCCGGCGGCTCGATCCAGGCTGCGCCATGTGCTACTGGGGCGAGGCGTACGTGCTGGGGCCGAACATCAACGCCCCCATGGACCCCGATGCGGTCGCGCCGGCGGGACGCGCGGTGGCGCGTGCGCAGCAGGCCGCAGGCGACGCCAGCGCCAAGGAGAAGGCCCTGATCGACGCCCTCGCCGAGCGCTATTCCGACGACCCGGCCGCGGACCGCGACGCCTTGAACCGAGCCTACGCGCACGCCATGGCCAACGTGGCGGACCAGTTCCCCCACGACCCCACGGTGCAGGCGCTCTACGCCGACGCACTGATGAACATCTCGCCCTGGGACTACTGGGAGGCGGACGGCCGGACCCTCAGGGAGCCGGTGAAGGACCTGGTCGGGGTGCTCGAGTCCGCCCTGGTCGAGGATCCCCGGCACCCTTACGCGATCCATCTGTACATCCACACGGTGGAGGCCTCGACCACGCCGGAGCGGGCGGAGCCCTACGCCGACCGGCTGGCGGAGCTGATCCCGGGCGCGGGCCACATCGTGCACATGCCCTCCCATATCTATTTCCGCATCGGTCGATTCCCGGACTCCATCCAGACGAACCGCGATGCCGTGGCGGCGGACGAGGCCTATCTGGCCGAGGTGACGCCCCCGGAGGGCATATATCCGTACTCCTACTACCCCCACAACGTCCACTTCCTGCTGGAGTCGGCCCGGATGGCCGGCGACGCGGACACGGCCCTTGCGGCGGCCGCGAAGCTGCCCAGGGTCACATCCGAGAAAATCTCGGCGGCGATCCCATGGGTGCAGCTCATCGACGCGGCCCCCTATCAGGCCCACGCGCAGTTCAGCGACCCCGCGACGATCCTCGCTCTGCCGGATCCCGGGGACCGGCTTCCCTATCTGAAGGCCATGTGGCACTACGCGCGCGGGGTCGCCCAGGCGGCGCTCGGCGATGCGACGGCTGCCCGCTCCGAGTCGGACGCGATTGCCACCATCGCCGACCGCACAGACTTCAGCGGCATGATCGACGGCGGCGTCCCCGCCCCGGACCTGCTGGCGCTGGCCCGCTACGTCGTTGCCGGGCGGGTGGCCCAGGCTCAGGGGGACCCTGACGCCGCCGTGGCCGCCTTCGGCGAGGCCGTGGCCATCCAGGACGCCCTGCCCTATCTGGAGCCGCCCTATTGGTACTATCCCGTGAGGCAGTCCCTGGGGGCCTCGCTCCTCCAGGCGGGGCGGGCGCAGGAGGCGGAGGGGGTGCTGAGAGCCGCCCTGGAGCAGTTTCCCAACAACGCCTGGGCCCTGTACGGCCTCCGGGAGGCCCTGCGGGCCCAGGGCGCGACAAACGAATTGGCGGAGGTGGACCGGAAGCTCGACACCGCCTGGGTTGGAGAGCGTACCGAGCTGAGTCTGTCGCGGCTGTGAGGATCGAGGCTCCCGCGACGGGCGCCTTGCGCCGCAGATCCGATGGACGCGGGCCCGCGGCTCGCGCCGCGGGCCCTTCAGCGCCAAACGCCCGGCCGACCCTCTGCGCTCAGTAGGGAACGTACGCCAGGGGCGGTGCGAAGCCGAACGGATGCAGGGGCATCAGCTCGTCCAAGCGCTCCTGGTGGTCGAGCTGCGCCATCTGCCGCTCGTAGTGCCGGAGCTCGGCCTGGTCGTGGAAAGCCTCGGACCAGGGGCTGTAGACGCTCCGAAGGCTGTCCTGGAAGGCGCGGACCCGGTCCCGATACTGTCGATGCGCGCGCCGCATGAAGTCGCGGTGCTGCTCGTACGCCTCGGCCTCGGCGGCCATCCACGGCGGCATCAGGTACCGACGCCCGGTCAGCGCGTCGAAGCGCGCCTCGCGACGGTCCCTCAGCGCATCGCGACGCTGATCGACCAGCGTCTGCAGCGACGGCGCGGGCTGGATCGGTGACAAGACCACCGTGGCGTCGCCGGGCGGTGCCGGCTGCTCCACGGCCGCGTCGGTCGCGCCGGCCTGGGTCTCCTGCGCCGACGCGGGCGCCGCGCCGACGAGCAGCCACAGGGCCGGAAGCGCGAGGGCGCAGAGTCTGAGTTGCCTTTGCATGCTCACCTCCTCTTCGTGCTGCGTTCCCGCAACGAGCGTCGTCGGGTGGTGAGCTACCGGCCCCTCAGCCCGACGCGGGGCTCCGGTGCAGGAAGATTGGACCCTCAACTTGAAGTCTTGAACGGCTAAGCATATAAGTCAATTCAAATATTCTTATTGTCGACCGGGGCCATCAGTCTCTTTTATCAGGGGCCCGTCCCTGCCGCAGCGGGCGGAGCCCGGCAGGTCCGGCCGAGACCGGGCCCCCGGCAGGTACCCCTGGGGACGGACCTCTGGATCCCGCGTCATCGGAACAGCGACTGTGCTGGACCCGTCGGCCCGTTGGCGGCTCTGCGGACCGGGATGCCTCAACGGTAGAGCAGGAACGCCTCGCGCTCCTCGCGCCAGGCCGCCTCGTCGGCGACGGCGAGGGCGTCGAGGTCGGCCGGGCCGGCGGCCGCATCGTCCACCCACTCGCGGAGCAGGGGGCTGCCGTTGATCAGGTCGATGGCGAGCCGCTCGTGCTCGTACTCGTAGGGAAAGTCACGCCACAGCTCGTAGTCCGGCCGGAG
>JASFUT010000287.1:0-4452 GCA_050050175.1 Chromatiales bacterium | reverse complement strand
GCGCCTTTTTTTCAAGGGCTTTTTCTTACCGAGCACACCGGATCAATGTCATGAAAAGAACATTCCAGCCCAGTAACCTACGCCGTGCGCGAAACCACGGATTCCGTGCAAGGATGGCCACCAAGAACGGCCGGAGGGTCATCAAGGCGCGGCGCGCCAAGGGCCGCGCCCGGCTGGCGCCCTGACGTGCGGCGTTGACGTCGGGGAAAGCCCGTTTCGCCCACGCCCGGCTGTGCCGCCCCCGAGACTATGCTCGGGTGTTCGCGCGGCCGCGCAAATCGTCGGATCGCCTGTTCACCGTTCTCGCCCGCCGGGGTCCCGGCCCGGGCGCCAGGCTCGGCCTGGCGGTCTCGAAGAAGAACGTGAAGCGCGCGGTCGATCGAAACCACGTCAAGCGCCTTGTCCGGGAGAGCTTCCGCAGGCAGCGGTCCCGGCTCGACGATCTCGATGTCGTGGTCCTGGCACGTCGTGGCGTAGCCGATCACAGCAACGCCGAGATTTCCGAATCTCTCAGTCGCCACTGGGAGCGGCTCGCCCGCGCCGCGGCCCCCGGTTGACGCCCGGTACATGGGGATGCAGGTAACCTGAAGATGGATAACGTACGCCTCGTACTGGTGTTCGCCCTGGCGTTCATCCTCCTCCTGCTCTGGCAGGCCTGGCAGAAGGATTATGGTCCTACTCCTGCTCCTCCGGCCGCCGAGAGTCGCGTGGCCCCGGGTGAAGCGCCGTCACCGCCGGAGGATCTGCCCTCGCCGACGGTCGACCTGGAGCCTTCTTCGGCGGCGCCGTCGGGCGACGTTCCCGGGCCTGTTAAGGCCGGCCCCGCTGGCGAGACGGTGCGTGTGAGGACGGATGTCCTCGACGTCGAGATCGACACCCGGGGCGGCACGCTGGTGGAGGCGCTGCTGCTCGACTACCCCAAGTCCTCGGAGGACTCTGACCCCGTGGTCCTCCTGACCGGCACGGGCCCGGACTACTTCGTCGCCCAGTCGGGCCTCATCGGCGCGGACGAGGCGCTTGCCCCCACCCACCGATCCGTGTTCGAGGCCGAGCAGAACGAGTACCAGCTGGCCGACGGCCAGGAAGAGCTCCAGGTCCGGCTCCTATGGACGCACCCGAGCGGCCTGGCGGTGACCAAGCTGTTCCACTTCCGCCGGGGCAGCTACGTCGTCGACGTGGAGCAACAGGTGACGAACTCGTCCGGGTCTCCCTGGGCGGCCCGCGACTACAGGCAGCTCCAGCGCACAGAGCCCCCCGGCAAGAACGGAGACGCCCGGTTCATCCACACGTTCACGGGCGCGGCGATCTACAGCCCGGCGGACAAGTACCAGAAGATCTCCTTCAGCGACATCCGAGACCAGCGCCTGGAGCGCGAGGTCCAGGGCGGCTGGATCTCCATGATCCAGCACTATTTCCTTTCGGCCTGGGTGCCTCCCGCGGACTCCACGGAGACCTTCTTCTCGAAGGCCCTGCCGTCGGGACGCTACCTCATCGGCACCTATGGACCCGGCGTCAGTGTGCCGGACGGCGGCTCCCACACCTTCAGCGCCCGGCTCTGGGTCGGCCCCAAGCTGCAGGACGAAATGGCCGCGCTCGCGCCAGGCCTGGAGCTGACGGTGGACTACGGGTGGCTCACGGTGATCGCCAAGCCGCTGCACTGGCTCCTCGACAAGCTGCATGGCCTGGTGGGCAACTGGGGGTGGTCGATCATCCTGCTCACCATTCTCATCAAGCTCGTGTTCTACAAGCTCTCGGAGACCAGCTACAAGTCGATGGCCAACATGCGCAGGATGGCGCCCCGGCTGCAGTCGCTGAAGGAGCGCTACGGCGACGACAAGCAACGCCTGAACCAGGCGATGATGGAGCTCTACAAGAAGGAGAAGATCAATCCCCTGGGCGGGTGCCTGCCGATCCTGGTGCAGATCCCGGTCTTCATCTCCCTGTACTGGGTCCTGATCGAGAGTGTGGAGCTTCGCGACGCCCCCTGGATCCTGTGGATCCACAGCCTCTCGGAAAAGGACCCTTACTTCATTCTGCCGCTGATCATGGGGGTGTCCATGTTCATTCAGCAGCGGCTGAATCCCGCCCCGCCCGATCCCCTCCAGGCCAAGATCATGATGAGCCTGCCGTTCGTCTTCACCATCTTCTTCGCGTTCTTCCCCGCCGGGCTGGTGTTGTACTGGGCCGTGAACAACATCCTCTCCATCGCCCAGCAGTGGTACATCACACGAAAGATCGAGCAGGCCGCGAAGGCGTAGCCGGCTCCCGCACGGCGGCGGGGTCCGTGGACACCATCGCCGCGGTGGCCACGCCGCCCGGGCGCGGCGCTGTGGCCATCGTCCGCATCTCGGGTCCGGCCACCGCGGCCATAGCCGAGGGCGTGCTGGGCCGCGTGCCTCCCCCGCGCCTGGCCGTGCTTGCCCGGTTCCGCGACACCGACGGAACAGGGCTCGACGACGGGCTCGCGCTGTTCTTTCCCGGCCCGCACTCCTTCACCGGGGAGGACGTCCTCGAGCTCCAGGGTCACGGAGGCCCGGTAGTCGTCGATATGGTGCTCGCCCGGGTGCTCGCCCTCGGCGCTCGCCTTGCCCGGGCCGGCGAGTTCTCCGAGCGGGCGTTCCTGAACGGCAAGCTGGATCTGGCGCAGGCCGAGGCGATCGCCGACCTGATCGACAGCGGCACGACGGCGGCGGCGCGCCTGGCGGCCCGCTCCCTCGAAGGGGAATTCTCCCGCCAGGTGCAGGGCCTCGCCGGGCGTATCACTCGGCTTCGCACCTATGTCGAGGCGGCGATTGACTTTCCCGAAGAGGAAGTGGATTTCCTCTCCGACGGAAAAGTGAGCGCTGACTTAGACGCTATGATCGACGGACTGGAGGCAGTCCGACGCAGCGCGCGCATCGGCTGTCTGCTTCGCGAGGGAATGACCGTCGTGATCGCCGGGCGTCCCAACGCCGGAAAGTCGAGCATCATGAACGCCCTCGCGGGACGGGAATCGGCCATCGTCACGGAGGTCGCCGGCACGACCCGGGATCTCCTGCGCGAGGAGGTGCAGATCGAGGGAATGCCCGTGCATCTCATCGACACGGCGGGCCTGCGCGACAGCGGGGATCCAGTGGAGCTCGAGGGGATGCGCCGCGCCCGGGCCGAGATCGACCGGGCCGACCTGCTGCTGTGGGTGTTCGACGACCAGGCCGACCCCGGCCACCTCGCGCTGGACCGCCACAGCCTCCCGCCCGGGGTACCCCTGGCCCTGGTGCGCAATAAGATCGACCTGACCGGTACACCCGCCGGGCTCCGCACCGACCCCGGACCGCCGGAGATCGCGCTCTCGGTCGTCAGCGGAGCGGGGATGGACGCACTTCGCGATTACCTGAAGTCGGCCGTGGGATACGACGGGCCCTCGGAGGGCGGCTTCATCGCCCGCAGACGTCACCTGCACGCCCTGGAGCGGGCGGCCCGCTGCCTGGAGGGGGGACGCGACGCGCTGGAGGCGAGCGGAGCGGGCGAGCTGCTGGCGGAGGACCTGCGGTCCGCTCACAGCGCCCTGCAGGAGATCACCGGGGCCTTCACGGCGGACGACCTCCTGGGCGAGATCTTCGCCAGCTTCTGCATCGGAAAATGACTTTTCCTCCGGCGGAGTCCGTCAGCGTTCGGTATAACTGAAAAGGATCAGCATATTACGCAACTCGGCTGTCCGCGACGAGCCGTTGCTGTGCGCCACAATCCGGCCTATCCTGTTCCCAAGTTTGTTCCCATTTACGAATGTCCCGCTCGCATCCCGTGAAAATGGGAACACAGGGCCCACCCAAGGAGGAATCTGAAATGCCCTTGACCGACGTTCAGCTGCGCAAGCTCAAGCCCGGCGGCAAGACCTACTCCCTAGCCGACGGGGGAGGACTGTCCATTCAGGTCTTGCCTGGTGGTGCCAAGAGCTGGAGGCTGCGTTATCGCCTAAATGGGCGCCAGGAGTCGATCATCCTCGGCCAGTATCCGGCCTATTCGCTCACCGAGGCACGAGACTGGCGCTCCGATTGCGTTGCTCTGGTGGTCCGGGGGCTCTCACCCATGGCGCTCAAGCGCGGCGACCCCATCCCCGAGGACGTGAGCCCCGAAGCCCGGGAGCTGGCGGGCGTCTTCCTGCGGGACTGGTGCGGCCGGACGATGGAGCGGATCCGAGCCTTGGTCGAGGCCGAGCGTAAGGAGAGCACTGTGGAGGCGTTCGCTTGGCGGTGGTTCCGAGAGGTGGCCGAGGCGCGGAATGCCAATCCGCGGAACATCCGCAGGGCGCTGGAGAAGGACATCCTCCCCGCCATGGGCGAAAAGCAGCTTGGGGACGTGACCTCCTCGGACGTGCTCGCCATCACCGACCGGATCAAGGCCCGGGGATCGGATCAGATGGCTTTGGTCACCCGCAACATCATCAAGCGAATGTTCGACTACGCCATCACCCGC
>JASFUT010000286.1:0-4476 GCA_050050175.1 Chromatiales bacterium | reverse complement strand
CTCGAGCACCACGTTGCGGCCCTTGGGGCCGAGGGTGACCTTCACGGCGTTGGCCAGCACGTTGACGCCGTGCATCATCTTCTGACGCGCGTCGTCGGCGAATTTCAGTTCTTTCGCGGTCATCTAGCTATCCCTTGTGAGTTTCGTCTGAATTGGAGAATCGGGTTGCGCGGGTCGGTGTGCGGCTCAGGACTCGATCACGCCCATGATGTCCTCCTCGCGCATGACGAGGAATTCGTCGCCGTCGAGCTTCACCTCGGTGCCGGAGTACTTCCCGAACAGCACCTTGTCGCCGACCTTGACGTCCAGGGCGCGGACCTCGCCGCTGTCCAGGATCTTGCCGTTGCCCACGGCGATCACCTCACCCTGAATCGGCTTCTCGGCCGCCGAGTCGGGGATCACGATGCCGCCGGCGGACTTCTTCTCCTCTTCCATGCGCCGGACGACCACGCGGTCGTGCAAAGGACGGATCTTCATCGATCGACTCTCCCGTTACTGGTGGATTGCTGGGTTTTCGAAATCGCACGGGCGGCGCCTGTTAGCACTCGCCTCGAGTGAGTGCCAATAATAGTGTCCGTGCCCGGCCAGTCAAGGGGGGAGGGAGAAAAAGGCGGATCAGTCGTCGTCCCGGCGGTATTCGCCATCGATGATGCGCGGTTTCTCGCCCTCGCTCTGCGCCGGACGTTCCACCGGCCGCATCACCTCGCTGTGCTCGAGCATGCGCAGCAGCAGCCATCGGCGCAGGGGCGGGATCAGAATCACGAACCCGAGGGTGTCGCTGATGAAGCCCGGGAAGAGGAGGAGGAATCCGGCGATCAGCAGCGCCGCCCCCTCGAGCATCTCGACGGCGGGGACCTCACCCCGGTCCATCGCCGAGCGCACGCGCATCAGCGTCGAAAAGCCCTGGAGCCGCACCAGGGCGATGCCGACCACGGCGGTGAAGATCACCAGGAGAACGGTGCTCAACGCGCCGACCTCCCCGCCCACCTTGATCAGGACGTAGAGCTCGAGCAGGGGGAGGCCCAAGAGGAGGACCAGGACGAGGAAGCCCTTCATCGTCGACAGGCTACAGGATCAGCCAAAGACCGCACAAGGCGGCCGGCCGCCGGGTCGCGGCCGTGCTAGATTCTTAACAGGTAATAAGACCGAGTGGAGCCTCCCATGAGCGATCAATCCCCCCGAACGGCGGATGCGGGCCGCCGCCCGGGGGAGCCGGCTGCAGGACAGATCGGGGAATCGGGGCTAGCGGCGTTCCTCGCCCACCACTATCTGTTCAGCCCGCTCAGCCGCCCCCAGCTCCGGGACATTGCGGCGGCGGCCCGCCTGATTCGCCTGGCGGAGAACGAGGCGCTGTTCGCCCAGGGTGAGCCGGCCCGGGAATTCTTCCTGGTGGTAGAGGGGAGGATGCGCCTCTATCTGCTCTCCCCCGCGGGCAACGAGAAGATAGTGGAGATCATAGAGGCAGGCCAGTCGTTCGCCGAGGCCGCAGCCTTCTTCCACGAGCCACGCTACCCCGTCTGGGCGGCCAGCCTGACGCCCTGCACCCTCGCGGCCGTGGACTCCAGGGTGTACGTTGAGACCATCATGGGCGCCCCGCATGCATGCCGGGAGCTCATGGGGGATCTGAGCCGCCGCCTGCACTTCCTGATCAACCAGATCAACGACCTTACCCTAAAGAATGCCACGGCGCGGGTGGCCGGCTACCTGCTGAGCCGCCTCGGGCCGGGAGACAGGGAGCTCGAGCTGCACGTGAGCAAGTGCATGCTCGCCTGCTATCTCTCACTCCAGCCCGAGACCTTCTCCCGGATCATGAAGCAGCTGAGCGATGAGGGCATCATCCGCCTCACCGGGACCCGGATCAGGGTCGAGGACAGCGAGCGTCTGCGGGGCCTCAGCGACCCCTGCGACTGCGCGGGCTAGGCGCCCGGGGTGTGCCTGAGGCGCCTTGATCTGGATCAAGGCGCCGCTCGAGCGACCCTGGGAACAATGGGGTCGAGTCAATAACAAGCCGGCAGCGCCGGCCCGGGAGGAGCCGTCCACCTCCCCCTTTGCGCGCCCGTCCTGGGCGGAGCCGACAGACAGAGAACAACAAGGGTCCTGCGACGCCGCGTTGCAGCGCCCACCGACCTGTTAGCGACAACCTCGGAGGACAAGCCCCATGAAAGCCCAATGGCCAGTGTGCGCGACGGCCCGGTCGGTCGGAATCCCGATGCTCGCGGTCCTGCTCCTGCTCGTCTCGAGCGTGACCCAGGCAGCCCGGCCCGACGGCAGGATCGGCGAGGACTGGGGGAATCCCGAGGGCCTCAAGTGCGTGGAGTGCCACCGCGCGGAGACCCCGGGCCTCGCCCAGGAGTGGAACAACAGCCAGCACGGGCAGAGCGGGGTCAACTGCCTGGACTGCCACGCGGCGGAGGAGCGCGACAAGGACGGTTTCATGCACGAAGGCCAGCGCATCTCGGTCATCGTCACGCCGAAGGACTGTGCCTACTGCCACAGGACCGAGTTCGAGGAGATGGACGGCTCGCACCACTCCAAGGGCGGGCAGATCCTGGCCTCGCTGGACAATCTTCTCGGTGAGGTGGTGGGGGGACCGGCGGCGGTGAACGTCGGCTGCCGCCAGTGCCATGGCGCCGAGATCGAGATCGGCGACGACGGCAAGCCGGTGCCCACCACCTGGCCGAACACCGGCATCGGACGCATCAACCCGGACGGCTCCAGGGGCTCGTGCACCGCCTGCCACGCCCGTCACCGCTTCTCCAAGGCCCAGGCCCGCACACCCGACACCTGCGGGAAGTGCCATGTAGGCCCCGACCATCCGCAGATCGAGGTCTATAACGAGTCCAAGCACGGCATCATCTACCGCGCCAAGATGGACGAGATGAACCTGGAGTCCGACAAGTGGGTGGCGGGCATCGACTACTCGGCCGCTCCGACCTGCGCCACCTGCCACATGAGCGCCGGCGGCGACGAAGGCAAGACCCACAACGTGGGTGACCGGATCTCCTGGACGCTGCGTCCGCCCATCTCCACGAAGATCAACCTGGTGCGGCTGGAGAACGGCGACGAGTTCGACGTGCCCGAGGGCAAGCCGGTGCCCAAGGTCGGCGACGAGGCCAAGGGCTACAAGGTGGTCGAAGTGCTCACCTGGGAGGACCGCCGCGCCAAGATGCAGAGCGTGTGCTCGGCCTGCCATACAGGCTCGGTCATCGAAGGCCACTACAAGCAGTTCGACGACCTCGTCCACCTCTACAACGACAAGTTCGCCAAGCCGATCGCGGCGGTCATGAGCGACCTCAAGGCCGAAGGCTATCTCACCAAGACGCCCTTCGACGAGCCTATCGAGTGGACCTGGTGGGAAATCTGGCACCACGAGGGCCGGCGTGCCCGCCACGGCGCCTCCATGAGCGGTCCGGACTACGCCTGGTGGCACGGCATCTACGACGTGGCCAAGCACACCTACTTCAAGTTCATCCCGGAGCTCAAGGAGCTCGCCCGCGCGAAGGACGGGAACGAGAAGAAGGCCGACGAGCTGCTCGCCAAGCACTTCGGCCCCATCGAGGGACACAGCTGGTTCTTCGAGGGCATGAGCAAGGAGCAGATCGAGCGGGTCCGGGAAGGCTACGAGAAGCGCTACGGCAAGGGCGCCCTCAAGTAACAGGCGAAAGAGCGGGCGGGCGGCCGGCTCCACGGCCGGCCGCCTCTGTTCGGAGGAGACTCGCGTGATGACGAGGTTACTGCTGCGACGGGCTGCCTGGCTGCTGCTCGCCGTGGCGCTGCCCGCTGCGGCGACCACCCAGGCGGCATCCGAGGCCGTCGCGGACGCCGACGCCCTGCTCGCCGACGGGAAGCTGGAGGCGGCCGGCGAGCGCCTGAGCGGCGCACTGGAGGAGGATCCCGATTCCGCCCTGCTCCACCTGAGGCTCGGAGGCGTCCAACTGCTCCGGCAGCACCACTCCGATGCCGTCGAGAGCTTCCAGACCGCCATCGGCCTGGGAGCGGAGGGCGCTCCGGCCTTCATCGGCCTGGGCATCGCCTATCTGCACATGGGCCGCTACGGATCCGCCACGGCGGCCCTGGAGGAGGCGGCACGGCTGGATCCGGGCAAGCGCAGCGACATCGAGGCGCTGCTCTCCTCGCTGGACAGCCGTCTCCCGGCGCCTTCGGACTGAGGGCCGCGCAGCGGCGCACCGCTGCGAGGAGGACAATTCGATGAAGACGACGAAGGCGTGCTCTCTGGCGTTGACCGCCGTCCTCTGGGCGGGGGTGTCAGACGCCGATGATCCGCGCTCAGGCAGCATGCTCGGCAACCCATGCGCCGGCTGCCACGGCACCCGGGGGGCCAGCGCGGGCCATGCCATGCCCGTCATCGGCGGCCTGGGCAAGCGTTACCTTGTCAAGACGATGACCGATTTCCGCGACGGCACCCGTCCCGGCACCATCATGAACCGCATCGCCCGCGGGTACACCGATCTCGAG
>JASFUT010000285.1:0-4488 GCA_050050175.1 Chromatiales bacterium | reverse complement strand
GAAGCCCTTCCCGTAGTCGTCCATGATGAGCGAGACGCCCATATCGCCAAGGACGCGGAGATGCTTCCGGATCAACGCGTTGGACTGGAGCATGGAGCTCTCGGTGATCTCGATGCCGAGCCGACAGGGGTCGAGCTCGTTGCGGTCGATGGCGGTCTCGATGAAGTTGATCAGCCGATCGGTGCTGAGGTCCTGTGCCGAGATATTCATGCTCAGGGCGAAGTCCCGATCCATGCCGTCGAGGAGGAACCAGTCGGCCAGAAGCCGCGGGATCATGTGCAGGGTGATCTCGCTGATGAAGTTCTCGCGCTCGGCCAGGGGGATGAAGTCGTCCGGAAGGGTGACGGAGCCGTCGGAGCGGTTCCACCGCACCAGGGCCTCCGCGCCGGCGGGGCGTCCGGTCAGCAGCGACACGAACGGCTGGTAGTTGAAGGACAGCTCGTCGTCCGCAAGGGCCCTCTCGAGCTGCTTCAGGGTCGGTGTGCCTATGTGTGAAATCGCCACGCGTGATCGCTTCTTGTTCTATCGCCTTGCGGCGCTTCCCTGTGCGACGCCATAGCTCGAAAGGCTGATAAGGCTTGTCCTTGTAGTTATAATAGCTTAGCCCGTGTACGGAAAGACGCCAATGGGGATTCCTTTATCGGGCCGGCCGAGCCACGCAGGCCGGGGCGGAGGTGCCCGGTGGGCCTCTCCCCGCCTTCGCCGGCTCCGCGATCGGATCGGTCTCCAGGACGCGCTCCCCTCGAGACGGGGCGTTGTTTCGTCGTAGCGCCTCTGGTCCACCCGGATACCGCCGATCCGCCGGCCGAGGGCCTGCGGGGCCGGAAGCCGCATCCGTAGACCCGCTCGCAGCGCTCGCGCCCGACGTGCACGAATAGGGGGTAGCGATTGCGGATTTCGGTCGATTCGCTCCACTCCTTCTCCGCCTGCATGTGCATCTGTTGAGCGGTCATCAGGCACTTCCTCGGTCGGCCGTGCCGGGGCCTTGCGGTGCCGGCGCAATCGATTCGTCTGTCCTTGCCTTTAAGGCCGGGTGCGGGACCTTCCGGTCCGGTAACCGAGGAGACCGGGCTTTGCAGCCCGATGGTTTCAAAGGCGCGGTCGTGCGGCCCGTGGGGACCGGTTTGTGTCAATTGTTTCCGTGCGGTTCGCGGGGCCTCGCGGGTTGACACCCGTGGCCGATTCGCTTCCCCTGTGCTGTCAGTCAGCACCTGGGCGGTGGTCGTCCAGGCATCCGCGACGACGAGGAGATTCCAATGAGTGCAAGCACGGGCCCCGCCCAGCTCTCGCCGCTGCTCAAGCAGTCCAGCGGCATCACCGCCGTACGCGGGGAAGGGGCGTACCTGTTCGACGACGCCGGCAAGCGGTACCTGGACTTCACCTCCGGCATCGGCGTCACCGGCACCGGGCACTGCCATCCGCGGGTCGTCGAGGCCGCACGGCAGCAGGCGGGAATGCTCATCCACGGCCAGTACGCCATTCTCAAGCACGAGCCGATCCTGCGTCTCACAGAGCGTCTGGGCGAGCGCATGCCCGGCGCCATCGACGCCCTGTTCTACGCCAACGCCGGCACCGAGGCGGTGGAGGCGGCCACCCGTCTGTCCCGCCAGGCGACCGGACGCCCGAACATGGTCGTCTTCCACGGCGGGTTCCACGGGCGCACCATGGGCTCGCTGACCATGACCACCTCCAGCGTGGGCCTGCGTGCCGGCCTCCAGCCCATGATGGGCGGCGTGGTGGTCGCCCCCTTCCCGAGCACCTACCGCTACGGCTGGGACGAGCAGACCGCCACCGAGTTCTGCCTGCGCGAGCTCGACCACATCTTCGCCACCTACAGCGCCCCCAGGGAGACGGCGGCAATGCTGATCGAGCCGGTCCAGGGCGAGTCCGGCTACGTGCCGGCGAACACCGCCTTCATGCAGGGGCTCCGCGAGCGCTGCGACGCCCACGGCATGCTCCTGGTGATGGACGAGGTGCAGGCCGGCTACGGCCGCACGGGCCTGTTCTGGGGCCACCAGCATTTCGGCGTGCAGCCGGACATCGTCATCACGGCGAAGGGTCTGGCCTCGGGATTCCCCCTGTCCGCCATCGGCGCCAGCCGTGAGCTCATGGAGCGGGGCTGGCCGGGCTCCCAGGGTGGCACCTACGGCGGAAACGCCGTGGCCTGCGCCGCGGCCCTGGCGACCCTGGACGTCATCGAGGAGGAGGGCCTGGTGGAGAACGCCGCCGAGCAGGGCGCGCATCTGCGCGGGCGCCTGGAGGACCTTCAGTCGGACTTCCCCGCCATGGGCGACGTGCGTGGCAAGGGGCTGATGATGGGCGTGGAGATGGTCGACGGGGACGGCCGGCCGGACGGCGATCGCGCCGGTCGCCTGCTCAAGGAGATGGAGAGCCGCGGCGTTCTGATGATCCGCTGCGGCGCCTACGGCTCACAGGTGGTGCGCTGGCTGCCGCCGCTGATCGTCACCCGCGAGCAGATCGACACCGCCGTGGACGCGTTCCGCGACGCGCTCAAGGCCACCGCATAGGAATCTGACCGCCAGGGCGCCAGGGGGGCCAAGGATTCTTCGGTCGGCGCCGGGGTGAGCCGGGCGCGCGGGTGCCCCCCTGTCCGCGCGCGATCGGATGACGAGCTCCGGAACTCAGGATGCTCCCTGGCGTTCCTGGTGCCTCGGCCGGTGAGACGCCCCGGGCGTCCCGCCCGGCTCAGTCGCCGCGCGGGACGGTCTGGGGCTCGACGAACTCGAACAGGCCCTCCCGGCCACCCTCGCGCCCGTAGCCGGACTGCTTCATGCCCCCGAAGGGTGCCTCGGGGGTGGGGCCGGAGCCGGTGTTGTGGCCGACGTGTCCGAACTCGAGCGCGGCGATGACCCGCTGCGCCCGCTCGTCGTCGGCGGTGAAGACGTAGGCCGCCAGGCCGTACTCGGTGTCATTGGCCAGGCTCACCGCCTCCTCCTCGCCATCGAACTCCATGATCGGCACCAGGGGACCGAAGGTTTCCTCCTGGGTGGCCAGCATGCCCGGCATGACGCCGCGCACCACCGTGGGGTTGAAGAAGGCCCCCTTGTCCTCGGTCCACTCGCCGGGATCGCCGCCGGCCACCATCTTGGCGCCCTTCTCCAGGGCGTCGTTCAGGTGGCGGCGGACCTTCTCGTAGCCGCTGCGGTCGATGAGCGGGCCCAGGTCCACGCCTTCCTCCAGGCCGTTGCCGACGCGCATTCGCCCGACCCGTTCGCCGAGCTTGGTCGAGAACACCTCGGCCACGCCGCGCTCCACCAGGATGCGGTTGGAGCACACGCAGGTCTGCCCGCCCCCGCGGAACTTGTTGGTCACCAGCTGCTCCACAGCCTGATCCAGGTCGGCGTCGGCGAACACCAGGTAGGGGGCGTTGCCACCGAGCTCCAGCGCGAGCTTCTTGACCTGGTCCGCGGTCTTGCGGATCAGCTCCCTGCCCACCTCGGTGGAGCCGGTGAAGCTCAGCATGCGAACCGCGGGATTCTCGCAGAGCTCGTCGCCGATGGGGCCGGCGCGGCCCGTCACCAGACTTACCTTGCCCGGCGGCAGATCCAGGTGCTCGTGCATCAGCGTGAACAGGGCGATCATGGTGAGCGGCGTCTTGGAGGAGGGCTTGATGATGCTCGCGCAGTCCGCCGCCAGGGCCGCCGAGAGCTTCTTGGCGATCATGCCGATGGGGAAGTTCCAGGGGGTGATCAGGCCCACCACCCCCGCGGGGCGGTAGTGCACCGTCCAGGAGCAGTTGCGCGGGCGCGCCTCGAGCGCGTAGGACCCGAGCTCGCCGATGTTCTCCGCGCAGAAGCGGAAGAACCCGGCCGCATAGTCGACCTCGCCCTGACCCTCGCCCCAGGGCTTGCCGTGCTCCATGGTGAGGATGCGCCCGATCTCCTTGCGCTCGTCGGTGAGGGCCTGGGCGATGCCCGCCAGCCAGTCGCGGCGCTGCTCCAGTGTGCTGGGCTGCTTCTGGGCCCGCTGGGCCGCTTTGATTGCCCGGCGCACCTCCGTTCGGTCCATGGAGGGCACGGAGGCCAGCAGCTCGCCGGTAGCCGGGTTCTTGACGTCGAAGGTGTCGCCCGAATCGGCCGCCGACCAGCCGCCGTCGATGTAGCCCTTGACCTCGTTCAGCAGCGGAGATTCGATCATGGTCTCTCCTCGTCGTCTCGGACGCCTGGCAGGCGCCCGGTTTGATTGCAGCGTCGCTGGCGCAGCGGCCGGTCGCGAACGGTTCGCGCTCAACGAGCGCTCCTACGGCAGACCGTTCCTGATCCCACGCAGGGTCGGCTGCCGGCCGCGAACGGTTCGCGACCGGCAAGCGCTGTCCTGCGCCTTGCTGGGGCTCCTGCGGGAGCGGCCGTTGCCCGGCGCATCGCCGCGCCTCATCCCTCCGGGGCCGGCGCGCAAGGCCGCGAAGCCCAGGGCGGGGGCCGTTGTCGCCGCGTGAAAGGTGCCTCCTATGGTAACCCCGGGCCCGCG
>JASFUT010000284.1:0-4503 GCA_050050175.1 Chromatiales bacterium | reverse complement strand
GCTTTCGCTATGTCGCGGGAAGCGCCCTGAGCGCCCACCTGTCCGTCGGCATCCCGGTTGTCACCGACCTCAACGGACACCAGGTCGAGCCGGACTGGCGCCTGGTCGCGGGGCTGAGCGTCGGGTTCTAGCGTCGAGATCCCCCCGCGGCCGCGGCGCCCTGCGCGCGGGCCTCGGGCGTGAGGAGGCCGAGCGGAATTCCCCTCACCCCGGCCTTCTCGCCGGGGGAGGAGAGGGTTCGCGCTCAGCGAGCGCTCCTACGCGGGCTTCGGCCAAGGCCGGGATTTGTAGGAGCGGCTGCCAGCCGCGAAGGGTTCGCGCTCAGCGAGCGCTCCTACGCGGGCTTCGGCCAAGGCCGGGATTTGTAGGAGCGGCTGTCAGCCGCGAACAGTCTCTGTGCCATGCCATGCGCGGCTCCGCCGTCAGCCGCCCGAGGTTGATTGATATTTCAGTTCTTGACCGGCTCCCGGGGGATCGTCCCGAGATGGTGAAGCGGCTTCTGATCATCGTCGCGCTGGCGGCGCTCTCGCGGGCCTCGGTCGTCGCCGCCGGCGACCTCACCTATGCCGACCTCCAGCCGCTCCTCCGGGACCGCTGCACCGTCTGCCACAGCGGCGAGGCCGCGCCCGTCGGGCTCCGCCTCGACAGCTACGCGGCCCTCATGGCGGGCAGCGATCGGGGCAGGGTGGTGCAGCCGGGCGAGCCCGCAGGCAGCGAGCTGGTTCGACGCCTGACCGGGGAGAGCCAGCCCCGGATGCCGCTGACGGGTCCGCCCTGGGTGGACGCCGCAGACATCGCCCGGGTCGAGGCGTGGGTCGCGGCGGGTGCCCCCGAGGGCGCCGGCGCGGCGGCGCCGCCGGCGCTTCCGCCGCCGGCGGAGCGTACGGGAGAGACGTTCGCGGACGTGCAGCCCATCTTCCTGCAGCGCTGCGCCAAGTGTCACAGCGACAACGGCGTCCTCGGCCCGCCTCCGGAAGGCCTGCGCCTGGACGGCTGGCAGCGCGTGGTGGCCGGCGGGGCTCGGGTGGTTGTCGTGCCAGGCTCGCCCCTGGCCAGCGAGCTCTGGCGGCGGGTCGAAGGACTCGCCCGGCCCCGCATGCCGCACGACGGTCCCCCGTTTCTCTCCGATGAGGAGGTCGCCCTGATCCGCCGCTGGATCGCACGGGGGGCCGGGGGTCCGCGGGGAGAGACGGCGCCCATGCCCGTGGGCCGGGAGGTCCGCCTGCATGGCCGCCTGACGGGCCGGTGGCGGCTGGACGGCCTGCCGCTTGACGTGGCCGGAGCGCGGATCCGCAAGGCACCTCAGGCGGGCGACTATGTCGAGGTCCGGGGCCGCGTCGCTCCGCAGGGCGGGATTCGCGTCGAGCGGCTGCGTCGGCGCTGACCCCGCCCGTCCGGCCGGGCCATCGCATTGGATGAAGGTTTCACAGGGGAGCGGCGTGCACCCGTTGCTGCCTGCGGACGCCAAGGACGTCGGCGGGTCCGCTCCGCCCGCCTTGCCGCCCGCCGAAGCGCCGCGCTCGAATATGGGAACGCGAGCCCCGGATTTCCAGAAATCGAGAGAGACTGTCGGCCAAGGCCCCCTCTGCCGGCCCCGATATTCCCGGAAAAGCCCGGCGTTGAATTGTCCTTAGCTTAACTTAATTTTAACTCGCATGGCTACTTGCGGGTATTTGTGCGCCTCGTCACATCGCCGATACTTAATTGTAAACGAGATTCGTAAAGAATTTTTCGCGGTCCGGCATCCTACTTGCTTGACAACGGGGTAGACGGAGGAGATGTGACTGTTCGATGCGGTTCGGATGGTGGCTGGGATGCGGATTCCTCATCCTGGGAAGAATGAGAAGTCTTGCAGGCCCGCCCCAAGAGCGACTCCCCGATTTCGGGAGAGCACGCAACCAGCCCGTGCCCCATGAATCGGCCGGATCAGCGTTTGCTCGGCGCCGCCAGGCCCGAACGGGTCTTCAGAATGTCCAGAGGGCCCGGGCCATGTCCATGGAGTAACGCAGGAACAGGCCGTCCGGCCTGAGAGGTCGCTCAGCGAGCCGTAAGGGATGACGGGCTGCGACTCGAATGGATCGGGAACGCACAGAAGAGCACAACCGAGGTGCCACGGCCTCGCAAATGCCGACCGGCATCCGGTCTCCAGCACCAAGGCGGTGAGGCAGCACTGATGACAACCCGAATCCTGATTATCGACAATCACCCGATCATGCGTCACGGCCTGAAGTCGGCGCTCCAGGTCCATCCCGCATTCATTGTTGAGGGCGAGGCGAGCTGCTGTCAGTCCGGATGTACTGGCATATCCAGCCTGAGGCCCGACCTGGTCGTGTTCGACATCGAGCTCGCGGACGCGTGCGGCACGGATATGATTGCCCGCTTTAGGGACAAGTTCCCGGACATGCCGGCGGTGATCTTCACCCGCGAGGGGAGCCGTGAGATCGTGGCCGAGGCCCTGAGGTCCGGGATTCAAGGCTTCGTTCTCAAGTGCAGCCCCAGCGACCGGATCATCCGCGCCATCGAAAGCGTGGCAGCCGGAGGCCCCTACCTCGACCCGGCCCTCGGCTCAGTGCTGTTCGCCGAGATGAACTCGGTGGACGAGACGCCCGCGGCGTCCGCTCTATCCGACCGCCAGCTGCTGGTCCTGCGTATGCTGGCGGAGGGCAAGGCGAACAAGGAGATTGCGCGGGACCTGTTCATCAGCGAGAGCACGGTGAAGTTCCACGTCAGCGCCATCCTCCAGCTGCTCAAGGCGCGCAACCGCACCCACGCGGCGCGCATCGCCGAGGAGCAGGGATGGATCAAACCCCGGTCAACCGGAAGGTCCATCGCACCGGCTGGAGTTGACCCCGTCCGGGTGGTGGCCGCCCGCCTGCTGGATTCCCGCTAGATCCTGGGGCAACGCCCTGCGGAGACGCCCCGTCCGTCAGCTGCGTGCGGATGTCCGCCAGACCGATCCCGGTCACCCCTGTACCTTCCTCGATCCGCCGTCCGGTAGCTCTTCGGCGGTGGACCCCGTGTCGTGATCTCCCGCGGCGGCGACAGCGGCGAGCCGATGCCAGGTCCGCGGCCGAGCTGCCCTTGACGGCGCGGCGTCGTTTCGTCTCCTTTCGTTCATCCCCCCACAGGCCCGCGGACTGAGCCTGTGGGGGAGGACAATGTCCTCGGGCGGCAAGTGCCGGTCCGGGCCCCGGCCGGGGAAACCGCAGCCCGGAGGGGCTGTCGGGCTGCACGGCTCTCGCAGGCACCTGTGTCCGGCTGAAGCTGGATCTACGAGGCGGGCGCCTGCCGGAAGGGCGACGGCCTGCCGGCCGGAGAAGCCCGGACCTGGCACGGCAGGCGCGTGGCCGGGCTGTGTCCGCCAGCGTCGTGCGCCGCGACGGGTTCCTCCCGGTCGGCCGGACGCCCGCGATCGACTAACATCGTGCGTGGTACGGAGGGGCTCGCAGCGGGACGAAGACGGGAAGTCATGCTTCAGATCAGTTGATTAGCAACGAGCCTCAGCCAGGGTCACCTGGTGAGCCACCCTCCGCAGCACGCTATGCGCGAGTCGTCGATGCCGGAGGGTTGTGCCGTGGCCATGAATCGAATCCAGTTCCAGGCGGGTCTGTCGATGCCTGAGTTCTTCCAGCAGTTCGGGACCGAAGCCCAGTGCGAAGCCGCGCTGGAGACGGTGCGCTGGCCCCCGGGCTTTCGCTGCCCGCGCTGTGACGGCACGGCCGACTGGGTGCTGCGAGGGGGCGCGCGCAAGGCGTTTCAGTGCAGCGACTGTCGCCGCCAGATCTCGCTGATCGCCGGCACCGTCTTCCAGGGCCCCAAGCTCGGGCTGAGAGTCTGGTTTCTCGCCATCTACCTCATCAGTCAGGCCAGGACGGGGCTTTCGGCGCTGGCGCTCAAGCGCCGGCTCGGGGTGAGCTATCCGAGCGCCTGGCTCATCCACCACAAGCTGATGCAGGCGATGGCCGAGCGCGAGCGCCGCAATCTCCTTCAAGGCCCGGTCCAGGTCGACGATGCCTGCCTCGGGGGCGAGCGCAGCGGCGGCAAGGCCGGTCCCGGCTCGGAGAACAAGGTGCCGTTCGTCGCCGCCGTCTCGCTCAGCGAAGACGGCCATCCGCAGCGCACCAAGCTCTCGTGCGTGTCCGGGTTCACGCTGAGCGCCATCGCGCACTGGGCCAGGACCACGCTGGCCCCGGGCAGCACGGTGTACTCTGACGGCCTGGCCCGCTTTTCGGCGGTCACCGGGGCGGGGCGCGCTCATCGGCCCACGGTGGTGGCGGCGCGGAAGCCGGAGGAACTGCCCGAGTTCCAGTGGATCAACTCCGTGCTCGGCAACCTCAAGACCGGCCTGACAGGAAGCTACCATGCGTTCGATTTCCAAAAGTATGCCACTCGATACCTCGCCGCCTTTACCTACCGGTTCAATCGCCGGTCCGACCTCGGGCCGCTCTACCAGCGCCTCCTGGTCGCCGCAGCCCAGTGCCCGCCGTACCCGCAACGCGCGGC
>JASFUT010000283.1:0-4508 GCA_050050175.1 Chromatiales bacterium | reverse complement strand
GAGGTTGGCCAGGCCGTTGCTAAGATTGCTGCGGGTGCGGCTGAGCCGGGTCTTCAGGCGCTGGAACAGCCCCGGATCGGAGGCTTCGGGGCTGTCCGCGCCGGGCGGCTCAGCCGGCAGCCGGTCGTTAGGCCGCACGTCCGGCTTCTTCTGTCTACCGAATCCAAACATCGAGTGGCTTCTTCCTCGGGAACCTCGGCCGGCCGGCCGGGTCTCTACCTTTCGGGTGCCTGACCCGGCCGCTTGGACTTTCCCCGGGGGCTCTGGAAGAATGCGCCCACCGGCAACGGCCCGGCCCGGCAGGGGCCTGGGAGATCGAGTGCCAATCGTATCACTTCGCGCGGACGCCAGGCACCGGCCGCGCCCGGAGGGACATGCATGAGAGGCTTCTGGCTGGGTTTGGGTCTGTGCGCGCTCGCGGTCGCCCCCGCGGCGGGCGGCGAGGTCCGCGAGCACATCCTCGAGAACGGGCTGAAGGTGCTCGTCAAGGAGGACCACCGGGCGCCGGTCGTGGTGTCGCAGGTCTGGTACAAGGTAGGGTCGAGCTACGAGCACCGGGGTATCACCGGGATCTCACACGTGCTCGAGCACATGATGTTCAAGGGAACCGAGAAGCATCCCGCCGGGGAGTTCTCGGAGATCATCTCCGCCAACGGCGGGGAGCAGAACGCCTTCACCGGCCGGGACTACACGGCCTACTTTCAGACGCTTGCCAAGGACCGCCTGGAGATCGCCTTCGAGCTGGAGGCGGACCGCATGCGAAACCTCACCCTTCCGGAGGACGAGTTCCTGAAGGAGGTCGAGGTGGTGAAGGAGGAGCGGCGCCTGCGCACGGAGGACAAGCCCGAATCGCTGACGTTCGAGGAGTTCAACGCGGTCGCCTACCGCAGCTCCCCGTACCGCCAGCCGGTCATCGGCTGGATGAGCGACCTGGACGGCCTGACGGCCGCCGATCTCAAGGACTGGTACCGGCGCTGGTATGCGCCCGACAATGCGACACTGGTGGTGGTCGGGGACGTGGACCCCGACGCGGTCGTGCGTCTGGCCGAGAAGCACTTCGGACCCTTGAAGCCAGAGCGCGTCAATCCCCCCAGGGCGGCGGTCGAGGGTCCGCAGCGGGGCATCGCCCGTCTCCAGGTGAGAGTGCCGGCCCGCCAGCCCTACCTGCTGATGGGCTACAAGACGACCGCGGTGGGACATGCGGACGAGCCGTGGGAGCCCTACGCCCTGGAGATGCTCGCGAGCATCCTCGACGGCGGAGCCAGCGCGCGCATAGCGAGGGACCTGATCCGCGGTGAGCAGGTGGCGGCGTCGGCCGGCGCCGACTACAGCGCGTTCACCCGGCTGCCCGGTATGCTCCTGATGGACGGTACCCCTGCGGAGGGGCGAACGACGAAGGAGCTGGAAAATGCCCTGCGCGGCGAGGTGCAGCGCCTGCGCGACGAGCTGGTGAGTGAGGACGAGCTCCAGCGGGTGCGCAACCAGCTGGTGGCCAGCAAGGTGTACGAGCGTGACTCGGTGTTCTACCAGGCCATGCAGCTGGGCGTCCTGGAGACGGTGGGGCTGGACTGGCGTCTGCTCGACGAGTACGTCGACCGCGTCAGCGCCGTGACCGCCGAGCAGGTTCGCACGGTCGCCCGCAAGTATCTCATCGATGACAACCTGACGGTCGGGGTTCTCGATCCCCTGCCCGAGAAAGAGGCCCGGTTTGCTGTGACCCCGGAACCGGGGCTGGGAGCTGACCATGTGCGCTGATCGGAGTCGCCGGCTCGGCATAGCTGCCGTCCTCTGGGTCGCCGCCCTGCTCCCGGCGGCCGGGGCCGTGCAGGCCGCTCCGTCGATCCAGTCCTGGGAGACCCCCAACGGCGCTCGGGTCCTTTTCGTCGAGGCGCCCGAGCTCCCGATTCTCGACGTTCGGGTCGTGTTCGATGCGGCCGGGGCGCGAGACGGAGACAGCCCCGGTCTGGCCAGTCTGACCAACAGCCTGCTCAGCGAGGGCGCGGGACCCTGGAGCGCCGATCAGATCGCGGAGCGCCTCGAGGCCGTCGGCGCAGAGCTGAGCAGTGGGTCGCTGAGGGATATGGCCTGGGTCTCCGCCCGCACGCTGACCGAGGACGAGCCCCTGCGGACCACCATCGAGACCCTGGCGGCGGTCATCGCCGAGCCGCGCTTCGATCCCGAGGACCTGGAGCGGGTCCGGGCGAACACCCTGGTTGCCCTCAAGCAGGAGGAGCAGTCCCCGGCCGAGACCGCCAAGAAGGCCTTTTACCGGGCCGTCTACGGTGACCACCCGTATGGTGCCCACCCCAGCGGCACCCCGGAGTCGGTCGCCGCCATCGACCGCTCGGACGTGGTCGCTTTCCACCGGCGCTACTACGTGGCCCGCAATGCGGTGGTGGCGATCGTCGGGGCGGTGAGCCGCGAGCAGGCCGGCCGGCTGGCCGAGCGAGTCACCGCCGGGCTGGCCGGGGGCGAGTCGGCCCCGCCGTTGCCGCAGGTCCCGGAGCCGGCGGGCGGGAGTCTGGTGCGCGTCGACTTCCCCTCCAGCCAGTCCCACATCTACAGCGGTCAGCCGGGCATGCGCCGCGGCGATCCGGACTATTTTCCGCTGTACGTCGGCAACCACATCCTGGGGGGCAACGGGCTCGTCTCCCAGCTGAGCGAGGAGGTCCGTAACGAGCGCGGTCTGTCCTACAGCGTCTACAGCTATTTCCTGCCCATGCAGCGGCGCGGGCCGTTCGTCATGGGTGCGCAGACGAAGAATGCGCAGGCCGACGAGGCGCTGGCCGTCATGCGCCGCACGGTGCTGGAGTTCATCGAGCGGGGCCCCACCGCCGACGAGCTCGATGAGGCGAAGCAGAACATCACCGGCGGCTTCCCGCTGCGCATCGACAGCAACGACGACATTGTGGAATACCTGGCCATGATCGGCTTCTATGGCCTGCCCCTGGACTATCTGGACACCCTGGTGGACAAGGTCGACGCCGTGACCGCCGCGCAGATCCGCGACGCCTTTTCCCGGCGGCTGCATCCCGATCGGTTCGTCACCATCATCCTGGGAGGCGGGGTCAAGCCGGTCTCCGAGAGCCGGTGAGCGCGGCCGCCCGCCGGCCGGGCGGGACCCGCGAGCTGAGGATCATCGGAGGCCGCCTGCGCGGGCGCCGCATCCGGTTCCCGGACCTGGCCGGGCTGCGCCCCACCGGCGACCGGGTCCGCGAGACCCTGTTCAACTGGCTGCAGGCCCGGGTCGCCGGGAGCCGCTGCCTGGATCTGTTCGCCGGCAGCGGCGCCCTGGGTCTGGAGGCCGCGTCCCGCGCGGCGGAGCGGGTGGTCCTGGTCGAGCGTGCGCCCCGGGCCGTGCGGGTGCTGAGCGAGCACGCGCGCGCCCTGGGCCTTGACCGGGTGGAGGTGGTGCAGGCCGATGCACTGGCCTGGCTGGACGCATCCCCGCAGCCGTTCGACCTGGTGTTCCTCGACCCGCCGTTCGCCGCCGGGCTCCTCGGGGCCTGCTGCCGCCGTCTGGAGGAGCGCGGCTGGCTGGCCGAGGGCGCACTGATCTATCTCGAGACCGACGCCCGGGCCGGATTCCCCCCGCTGCCGGCAGGGTGGGAGATGTGGCGGGAGAAGCGCGGCGGGGAGGTGCTCTACGGTCTGGCGCGGCGCCAGGCTCCGGCCTGAGCAAAGTCAATTTCCCACGGGCTATTTGATACTATCGTACGGATCTTCTGCGCAATCTTCCTCCGTCCATGATCACCGTCGTCTATCCCGGCACCTTCGACCCCATCACCAACGGCCACAGCGACCTGGTGGGCCGCGCGGTCCGGCTCTTCGATCGGGTGATCGTGGGGGTCGCCGCCAACGCAGGGAAAAACCCCGCATTCTCCGTGGCGCGCAGGGTGGAACTGGCGCGCGAGGTGTTGAAGGATTTCGAGAGAGTGGAAGTACGCAGCTTCGATACCCTGCTGGCGGAGTTCGTCCAGGCTATGGGCTCCCGCGTCATCCTTCGCGGGCTGCGCGCCGTATCCGACTTCGAGCACGAGTTCCAGCTGGCGGGGATGAACAGGCGTCTGGCGCCCGACCTGGAGACGATCTTCATGACGCCGGCCGAGCAATTCTCCTACATCTCGTCGAGTCTGGTGCGGGAGATCGCGATGCTCGGGGGAGACGTGTCCGGGTTCGTCCATCCCGCCGTCGGGGCCGCGCTGAGCGACAGGTCGCGGGCGGGCGCCCCGAGAGACGATTGAGCCGATTTCGATCAGGAGTGAGAGCATGGCCCTGCTGATTACCGACGAGTGCATCAACTGCGACGTCTGCGAGCCCGAGTGTCCAAACGGCGCAATCTACCAGGGCGAGGAGATCTACGAGATCGACCCTGACCTGTGCACCGAGTGCGTTGGTCACTACGAGACCTCCCAGTGCGTCGAGGTCTGCCCGGTGGACTGCATCATCACCGATCCCGATCACGAGGAGACGAAGGAAGAGCTCCAGGCGAAGTACGAGCGGGTGAC
>JASFUT010000282.1:0-4508 GCA_050050175.1 Chromatiales bacterium | reverse complement strand
GGCGCGGCCTTCGGCACGGGCTTGGGCGCCGGCTTCGGCTCAGGCCGGGGCGCAGACTTGCTCGGGGGCTCCGGCTCCGGCTCCGGCGTCGATACAGGCTCGGGAGTCGGCTGGGGCTCCTGCGCGGGCGGAGTCTGTTCCTGGCGGGGCGCCGCCGGCGCCGGCTCGGTTGCGCTCTCTGCGGGCGGCTCCGACCCGACACGCGTGGACGCGCCGCCGTCGAACATGGCCAGCCGCAGGTCCACGGCCTTGTCCCCCGCCGCGCCTCCTCCCGTCTCCGCGCTCTCCAGGCTGAGAACGACCGCCGCCACTATGCCCACATGGACGGCCGTGGAGATCAGGAAGCCCGCCAGCCTGCATCGGCGTCTGTGCTTCATCGCACCTGTTCGGTGAGGATGGTCAGCCGGTCCATGCCGAGCAGCTTGAGGACGTCGATCACCGCCACAAAGCTGGCAAAACGCACCTGCGCATCGACCCGCAGCGTAACGGGGGTGTCCCGGCCCATCGGCGCCAGGCGGCTTCGGAGCTGGTCCCGCCCGATCGGCTCGCCCTCCAGGAAGAAGCGCCCGTCCCTGTCGATCGCCACCTCGACCAGGGACTCGGGGGTGGAGTCGACGGCCGCCTTCGATTCCGGCAGCTCGATCTCCAGGAGACCCTCGGCGATGAAGGTCGCAGTGGTGAGCACCACGGCAAGCAGCACCAGCATGATGTCGATGAAGGGTATGACGTTGATGGTGTCGAAGCGCTTCACTTCCTGAACTCCGTCTTCCACCGGGCGGTCAGCACCTCCACCTTGCGCAGGAGCCCGTTGTAGAAGAGGATGGCGGGGATCGCCACCACCAGCCCCATAGCCGTCGCCTTCAGGGCCAGGGCGAGTCCCACCATGATCGCCTGGGTGTCGATCGCGCCCCGCTGGCCCATGTCGTAGAACGTGAGCAGTATGCCCAGTACGGTTCCGAGGAGTCCGACGTACGGGGCATTGGTGCCCATCGACGAGAGAACGGTGAGGTTTCGGGTCAGGTCGACCTTGAGCTCCTCGATGTGACGGTAGGTGCGGATGTCGATGCGCCTCAGATAGAGGAAGCGCTCGGTCGCAAACCAGACCACCAGGAAGCTCATGAAGCCGAGAACGGCAATGATGCCGAAATCCAGGTATTCCCGCAGATATTCCACGACTAGTGTCCTGTTCTGTTGAACCTCAGCACCGAGACCGGCCGGTGGTTGCGCGAGGTGGGGGCTGCGGGGCTCCGCCGCGGATCGCACGGCGGCCGCGGCGCCTCGAGGGGGCGGTCTCTGGGCGAGGTCGGAAACGGTCTCTTCCGCGTTGCGGTCGCATGCATTTTCAACCGCCGGTCCAGGGCTCGCGCGCGTCGCTGGCTGAGGGGGCATTCTCCGCCGGACCGGAAGGGTCGGCGAGACCGGGCTCCGGCTCGGCCGACGGCGGCACCCGAACCTCTTCATATTGTAATGGCTCGGCGCGGCCCGCGACAAAACAGGTGTCCGTCGGCGCAGGAGGCGGGCGGTGGACCTGAGCCTGCCTCTCGCTTTCGCCGTCGGCCTGCTCAGCACGCTGCACTGCATCGGCATGTGCGGCGGGATCATGGGGGCTCTGAGCTTCGGGCTGGGCGAGGGCGTGCGGGCGAGGCCTTCCGGAACGCTGCTGTTCCTGCTGGCGTATAATGCAGGGCGGATCGCCAGCTATACACTGGCGGGGGCCCTGGTGGGCGCAGTGGGCGAGGAGGTTCTTTCGCTTGTGGCACCGGGCCACGCGTTTCTCTGGCTCCAATGGATTGCCGCCCTGATCCTGGTGGCCGTGGGGCTGCACCTCGCCGGCTGGCTGCCGGCGCTTGCCCGAATCGAGCGTTTGGGCGCACCGGCCTGGCGCCGGCTCGAGCCCATCGGGCGCCGGCTCCTGCCGGTGGAGACGCTGGGGCAGGCCCTGGCCTACGGGGCTGTCTGGGGGTGGCTGCCCTGCGGGCTGGTGTACGTGATGCTGATCGGCGCAGCCACCCGGGGGAGCTGGGCGGGAGGCGCCCTCTATATGCTGGTGTTCGGTATGGGCACGCTGCCGGCCCTCCTGGCCACGGGCCTGATGGCCGGGCGCCTGTTTCAGCTCGGGCGCTCGCGCAGGCTGAGCCGGGTGGTGGGCGGGTGCATTGTCGCGCTGGCACTGGGGAGCCTGGTATTCCCCGACCTCCTGGGCGTGGAGCGGGTAGGGCAGTGACGGGCGAAGTCTTCGGTCCACGGGTGGAAGGGCTCAACGCCATGATCGGTCAGGCGGCGGAGTTTCAGCGGGTGATCCACGCCGCGCGGATGGTGGCGGGCACGGACGCGACCGTTCTGCTGGTCGGCGAGAGCGGCACCGGGAAGGCGCTGCTCGCACGGGAGATCCATGATTGCAGCCCTCGCCGCAGTGCGGCGTACGTCGCACTGCACTGCGCCGGGCTCAGCGGTGCCCTGCTGGAGGCGGAGCTGCTCGCCTGCCGGGAGGGCGAGGGCCCTTCGGCCGGGCAGATCCGGCGGGCCGCCGGCGGCACCCTCTTTCTCGACGAGGTGAGCGAGCTCCCGCCGGAGGCCCAGGCGCGGCTGCTGCAGTTCCTCGACCGGGGCGCGGGCGAACGCCGCTGTGCCCCGGACCTGCGGATTCTGGCCTCGACCCGGCGCGACCTGGCGGCCCTGGCACGGGCGGGTGAATTCCGCGCGGACCTGTACTTCATGCTGTGCGTCGTCCCGATCGAGCTGCCGCCGCTGCGCGAGCGCCAGGATGACATCGTTCCCATGCTCCGGCAGTTCAGCCGGGAGGCGGCGAGACGCCACGGGCGCAAGACCCCCGAGTATTCCGTGACCAGCCGCCGCATACTCAAGGCCTACACGTGGCCGGGGAACGTCCGCGAGCTGCGGAATCTGTGCGAGCGCATGGCGATCCTGCTGCCCGGACGCAGCATCCAGCCCGAGAACCTGCCGGCCGAGATCCGCCGTGGGGAGACCCGCGACGCCGGCGGTGGCCTGTTTCGACTGCCCGAGGCGGGGATCGACCTGGGGGAGCTCGAACGCGACGTGATCGGCCAGGCCCTGGCAATGACCGGCGGCAACCGCAGCAAGGCCGCGCGGCTCCTGGGCATCAGCCGGGACACCCTTCTCTACCGCATGCACAAGCACGCGATCGATCTATGAGGGCGCCTCAGAGGCGGCGATCGACGATGCGGACCCCGGGGTCGTCGGGGGCGGTGCGGATGGTAAAGTCCAGCTCGCGGCAGAGGTTGAGCATGGGGCGGTTCTCGGCGAGCACCTCGCCCTCCATGCGTGCCAGTCCCCGCTCCCGTGCTGCTTCCATAAGGCGCTCCATCAGGCGCGAGCCGATGCCTCGCTTGTGGAGCTCGTCGCTGACCACGAGGGCGAACTCGCAGGACTCCCCGTCCGGGTTGATGGCGTAGCGCGCCACGCCGACCTCGCGCCTGCGCCCGCCCAGGGTGACCACCGCGATCAGGGCCATCTCGCGGTCGTAGTCGGGCTGGGTGAAACGCACCAGCATCTCGGGCGTGAGCTCCTTGATGCTCTGCATGAAGCGCATGTACTTGGATTGGGGCGAGAGCTCGCGCACGAACTCGCGCTCCATCTCCGCGTCCTCCGGGCGCATGGGTCTGATGACCAGATCGGTACCGTCGGCCAGCTGGGTGCGGTGCTCCAGGGCGCTGGGGTAGGGATGGATCGCCATGTGGGCGTAGGGTTCGGCACGGGGCGGAGGGCGCTCCACGATGATGCGCACGTCCACCGCCCGGGCCCCTTGCTCGTCCACGATCAGGGGGTTGATGTCCAGCTCACGCACCTGGGGGAGCTCGCACGCCATCTCTGAGACGCGCAGCAGCATCCTTACGACCGCCTGCCGGTCCGCCGCCGGCATCCGGCGGAACCCCTCGAGCAGTCGGGCCACCCGCGTGCGGTCGATGAGGCGCTCGGCGAGGACGGCGTTCAGGGGCGGCAGGGCGACGGCGCTGTCTTTGAGTATCTCCACGGCGGTTCCGCCGGCCCCGAAGGTGATGGCAGGACCGAACACGGGGTCGCGCGTCACGCCCAGGAGCAGGTCGCGGCCATGGGGGCTGGACACCATGGGCTGCACGGTCACGCCCCGTATCCGCGCCTCCGGACGCTCCCGCGCAATCTCCTGCATCAATCTCCGGTAGGCCTGCTGGAGCTCCCGTGCGCTGCCCAGGTTGAGCACCACCCCGCCGACATCGGACTTGTGGCTGATGTCGGGCGAGTCGATCTTCAGTGCAACCGGAAACCCTAGGATCTCGGCTGCGACCAGGGCCTCGCGAGCGCTCCGCGCCTCGCGCAGGGGCAGGGTGGGGATGTGGAATGCGCTGGTGATCGTCCGGGCCTCGCCGGATGAGAGCAGGCTGCGTCCCTCGCCCAATGCCCCCTCCACGACCACCCGTGCGGCCTCGACGTCCGGTGCCCTGTGATCGCTCAGAGGGCCCGGGGTCTCGAGCAGCAGCTTCTGGTTGCGG
>JASFUT010000281.1:0-4511 GCA_050050175.1 Chromatiales bacterium | reverse complement strand
GGTCGAGCAGGCGCAGGTCGGCCACCCGCCGCCGCGACGCGGGCGGCACCGCCTCCAGAACGGCCCCGGCGTCGAGCAGCTCCAGCGGCCGCTCGAGGCGGTAGCCGCGGCCGGGCACCGCCTGCACCCGGGCCCCCAGGTCGCGCCTGACCGACTTCAGGGACTTCCAGACCGCAGCCCGGCTGAGGCCGATCTCACGGGCCAGCCCCTCGCCCGAGTGGAAACGCCCGTCGGCCAGCCGGCGAATGATGCGGTAGCGGGTGTCCGTCGCCATGGTCCGACAGCCTCCTTTGGCGTTACTCCGACCGGATGCGCAGGCAACGACCCGGCTCAGGCCTCGCGCTGCAGCCACGCCGCCCGGCGGGCAGCGCGGGCCTCCCCCGGGTCCTCCACCAGCCAGAGATCGCAGGTGTCCGGCGGCGGGATCTCGGCACGCAGCTCAAAGCTCATCAGCTCGTCGCGGCGAAACACATGCACCGGCGTGGTCGCACCCTCCGGGAGTCGGGCAATCAACGCCTCCAGATTGTCGGGGCCGGCGCGCACGCCGTCGACCGCCACCACGCGATCGCCCGGCGCCAGCCCGGCCCGCTGGGCCGGACCGGCGTCCGGCACGACGGTGATCTCGGCCCAGTCGCCGACCGCCTTGAAACGCGCGCCCAGGGCAGGCACCGCCGGCGCCTCGTCCTCCGCCGGGGGCTCCGCTGTGCCGTTGTCCCTGGCGTTGCGCGCCGGGCGCAGCCGCATCGCCACGCCGAAGTCGGCGAGCAGATCCGCCAGGGGCGGGTCCTCGGTGCCGTGGACGAAGCGGCGGAAGAAATCCGACAGATCCAGCCCCGACACCCGGGCCGCGAGGCGCTCGACGCCGTCCTCGGGCACGCCGGTGCCGGGCTCGCCGTGCTCGCGCCAGAGGGCGCGCATCAGGTCGTCCAGGCAGCGGGACCCGTCGGTGCCCAGGCGGATGGTCAGATCGAGCGCCAGTGCCACCAGGGCCCCCTTTGCGTAGTAGCTGACGATCGCGTTCGGCGCGTTCTCGTCCTGCTTGTAGAAGCGCGTCCAGGCGTCGAAGCTCGACTCCGCCACCGACTGCCTGAGCCGACCGCTCCCTCGCAGCACGCGCGAGACCGTCGCGGCCAGCAGCGCCAGGTAGCCCTCCGGTCGGATGCAGCCGCTGCGCACCAGGGCGAGCTCGTCGTAATAGGAGGTGATGCCCTCGAACGCCCAGAGCAGTCGGGTATGGACCTCCCGGGACAGGTCGTAGGGGATGAAGCGCTCGGGCCGTATGCGCTTCACGTTCCAGAGGTGGAAGTACTCATGGCTGCACAGCCCGAGGAGCCGGCGGTAGCCCTCGCCTGGCTCGCCTTCGCCTTCCCGCGGCAGGTCCTCGCGCCGGCAGATCAGGCTCGAGCTGTCGCGGTGCTCCAGGCCGCCGTAGCCGTCGCCGACGACGGTGAGCAGGAACAGGTAGCGCTCCACGGGCGGGGGCCCGCCGAAGAGCGCGGCATGGTGAGAGCAGATTGCCGACAGATCGCTTCCGATACGCGCCAGGTCAGCACGATGCCGGCCCGTGATCGCCAGGCGGTGGGGCACGCCTCCCGCCTCGAACTCCACCACCGTGGGCTCGCCCATCTCCACGGGATGGTCCACCAGGGCCTCGTAGTCCCGCGCCCGGTAGAGGCCGAGGCCCCGGGCCGTCGCCTCCGCGGGCGGCAGGGTGGTGAGCACCCGCCATCTCTGATACGCCTCGCCCGCGGGCGGGTCGATCCGCACCAGGCAGGGCTCGTCCTCGCGGCCGGGCGCCCGGAGGAAGACGCTGGTGCCGTTGAAGTACCCGTGGGTGGTATCCAGATGGGCGGAGCGCACCGACAGGTCCCAGGCGTAGACCTCGCAGCGCACGCTCAGGGGGCCTTCGCAGGGCGCGCAGCGCCAGGTCTGCTTGTCGAGCTTCTCGATATCGAGGGGCCCCGCCGGGCATCGCGCCCGCAGGGAGACGATGTTGCGGGCGAAGTCGCGGATCATGTAGCTCCCGGGTATCCACGCGGGCATGACCAGTACCTGACCGTCGGGATCCGGGTCCGGGATGCGCAGCTCGACCTCGAACAGGTGGGCCTCGGGATTGCCGGGGCGGATGCGGTACTCGACGGGGTCGCTGCTCGGCATGGCTCTCGGTGGTCAGTTCCAGGATGCGACGGATGCCGCCGCCGCCTCGTTCGCGGGCCGCACAACCAGCCCGGTGCCCCCCAGGCTCACCTGGTATTCGGCGCCGTCGGCCAGGGGCACGTAGGCGGCCGACCCGTAGTAGGCGTCCACCCAGGGCAGCCGATCGGAGCGTGCCAGCGACCAGAGGTCGACACCGCGGTCTCGGGCCAGGCCATACACCGTGCGCGGGCGCGTGCGCTCGAGCTCGAGACTGTCGTAGCGACCGCTCAGGCGCTCCAGTCGGAACAGCGGGGCCTGGCCGAGCAGTGCCAGGACGGGCTTCCACTTGATGATCCGCGCATCCAGCTGCCACTCGTCGCCGTCGATGCGAAACTCCCGTGCCCCGCCCTCCGCCGTGTCGAGCCTCAGCCTGAACTCCCGGGGCCCCAGGCGGGTGACGCTCACCTGCGCCACGGGCTCCTCCGCGGTCAACCGGTGATAGCTCCAGAGGTTGACTGACACGCCCAGGGAGGCGACCCCCATGGAGAGGGCCCCCGCCCCTCCTATGCCACGCACCGCGGCGCCCAGCACGCGGCCCGCCGCCAGGCGCCTGGCGCCCGTCCAGACGCCCGTGACACCCAGCACCAGAAACAGGGCGCTGAGGACCGTGAAGAGCATCTGTGGTCCGTTCAGGACGAGGGCGCGCGCTCGGCAGCGCGATGCTTGGTGCGGATGAACGCGGCGTGGGAGACGTAGAGCAGGTCGGCGAGGCGCCGCATCAGATGCTCCTCGTACTTGTCGACCCGACCGTCGGCGTAGGCCACGTCCCAGAGCAGCTCGACCAGGTGCTCCCGCTCCTCCATCTCGAGATTCTCGGTGAGCGTGCGCGTGAACTGCTGGAGCGAAGTCGCCTCCGCCGCCTCGGCCTCCGCGAGCTCGACCAGGTCCCGGGTCTCCTGGGCGGAGAGGAGATAGCGCTCCCGGATCAGCTCCATGATGCGCTCGCGCTCCTCGGGCGCCGCCTCGAAGTCCGCCCCCATGAGCTCGATCATGAGCACCGCCGCCGCGAGTCGGAGGGAATGCTCGCTGTCCTCCGGGCTGCCGGACTCGAAGCCCTTCCGGACCCGGTTGTCGAAGAATTGGATCAGCTTGTCGATCATTGCTCGATGCTTCGGTTGTCGAATCGTCCTAGAGTTGGACCGCGCCGACGCCTGACCGTTGCCGGCGGCGGCCACCGGGCGCGAGCGCGCTACAGGGCACCGCCCGGAGTGCCCGCAACCGAAGCGGCCCGGCCGGCCTCGCCCTCATCGGCGAATACCGTCCAGCGCTCGATGTTGTAGAGGTCGAGCTGCTCGTTGCGCAGCAGGCGCTTGACCCGTCGCTTGAGGTTCTTTGTCGAGCGCGACGGCGCGGAAGCGAACGGGTTCACCATCACCATGAGCTCCTCATGGAGGTCGCGTTTCATCCGGGCGCGGTCGGGATACTCGAACCTGATCCCCGATCCGACGAACAGGATCTCGTTGGCGTGCCGAACGGTGAGGCTCCGGCGCAGATAGGGCAGTCGGGTGGTGAATACCAGGTCGTACCCGCGGCGATCGACGTCCGACAGGCTGACGGGGCTCACGGCCATCTCCGCCCCTCGCTTGGTGATCCCGATCCCGGTTTCACTGTTGCGGAAGACGCCGAGTATCGAGTAATCGCCCGAGAATGACGCGAGGTAGGGGCCGAGGCGCTCAAGATTCTCCGACATCAGGCGTGCGACCTCCCCTACGTCTTCGGGACTCACCCTGCCGTAGCGGTTCGCCCGCTCGATCTGGTCCGCGTACTCCCCTCGCAGTCTGTCGGAGGACAGCGGCGCCCTGGTCCTGATCACCTCCACCTCCCCGTCACGGATCACGAAGCCCGGCGCGATGTCGATGGCGCGCACCGGGCACCGCGGATACAGCCGGCGCAGGACCGCCGGGGGGCGCTCGGCATTGTGGACGGTCTCGTTGGCCCAGATAAGATCTTCCTCCAACAGGGCGACATCGGCCGCGAACGGGAAGGCGAAGCGCGGTTCCAACCTCCGCGCGATATCCGCCCAGGCGCGGTTGAAGTAGTCCTGGCGCTTTCGCGAGGTGGCGACGGAATCTTTTCCCGGCACCAGGTAGCAATTCGGGAAATGGGAGGCCACTCCGTGGCCGCAGAACATGTAATCGATCCGGCCGTTCAATTTCCGCTCGCGTGCGATGAACCTGTTCCTGATATGGGTGGGCAGCGGGTGCACGGCATCGTTGAAATTGATCAGCGTTTCCTCGCCGTCGCTCAATACCAGATAGGTATCACCGCCGTAGGTGGGGACGATCCGGCAGCCGACACCCCGGCCCAGGGCGAGC
>JASFUT010000280.1:0-4519 GCA_050050175.1 Chromatiales bacterium | reverse complement strand
CGGGTTGGCCTGCGCGGCCTGCTTCAGAAGGCGGATCACCGTCGCGAACTCCCGCTGCGCGGCGCCCAGCTCGTCCATCAGGGCCTTCTCGTGGGCATAGGACTGCGACAGGTGGACCTGCGCCTCCGACAGTGCGGTCCGCACCGGCTGGTAGTAGTCGCGCTGCGGGTTGTGCCAGCGATAGGCCAGGGCCAGGGCCGCCACGATCAGCACCAGGATCAGAAAGCCCCCCAGCCGCAGGAGGAGGTCCCGCCCCGCGAAGACTCTCCCCCCGCCGTCAGGTGCCAAGGGCCGTCTCGCGCGCTTGCCGGCCGTATGGCCCCATCGGATTTACGTGCCTTCCGTCTTGCATGGAGTGGATTCGCCTTTTTGAACGGCCCCATTTTACCCGCTCGCCGAGGCTGCGCTGTAGAGGATTTGCCGGGCCGTGGGTCAGGGGATGGCGCAGGCGCGGAACGAGGCGGCGAACACCTCCCGGGCGGGGGCATCCATGCGCTCGTACAGGTAACGCCGGGCCCGGCACACACGCAGGGTGTAGGGGTCCCCCGCCGCGAGACCTGCGCCGACGTCCCGGCGCCCCACGGGTACGTCCTCCCCGGGGCAGCGGTACCAGATCCAGCCGTCGTCGTCACGGACCAGCCGCGCGGGCCCGTCGGCGCAGCGCACGCTGACGTAGGGATCGGCCACGTTCAGGTCCAGGGGACGGGTGGCCGCCAGGGGCACCTCGTCGTGCAGCACGGACAACGGCACATAGAAGCCCGAGGCGTCGGTCGCCCGGCGCGGGAAGGGCGCCTTCATGATCGAGGTCTCGCTCTGGTGGTTGGGGATGTGGCAGTGGGCGCAGTCGTTGAGCCGGCCCAGGGCCTCGAGGGCCTCCCCGGACAGGGGCGGTGCTCCGACCGGGCTGGCCGCCCGGGCGGCGAGGTCCATGACACGCCGGCTGGCCTCGGCCCGGGCCCGCTCGTCCCCGGCCGCCCAGGACCAGCCGAGCAGGGGGGCGTCCGGCTCCCCGCTCACCGGGCGCAGGCAGTGAAACCGCTGGCCGCCCCCGTCGTCGATCAGGGTCCCGCGGACGTCCACCACGGTAAGGGCCGCCCGGGCGCTGTCCTTGGAATAGCGCAGGTACTCGACCCGCTCGGCGCGCGTGCCGGGGGGAAACTCCAGGGTGTAGCGGTCCTGCTCCGGGACATAGGCGGCGTGGATCCGCCGTCCGGGAGGCACCCGCAGGTAGACGCGGATCACGTCATTGTGGTCGTGTGTCGTCGGAAGCCGGATCGACGGGACCATCTCCGCGAAGCCCGCCCCGGCCCAATGGTCCGCCGGACGGTCGATCTCCACCCGCTGGACGGCGGCGGGGCCGTCCGCATCGGAGATCCTGGCTTCGGGGACCTGCGCGCCGTCGCTTCGACACCCGGCCAGACAAGCGGCGGCGGTCAGCAGGGCAAGGCCGACGCCCGCGCGTCGCGGCCGCTCATTGCGCCCTCCGCCACGCCCTCGGAACGATCCGCTCATGGCCGCAGGTTAGGCCCGCGGATCGGCCGGGGCAAGGTGGGCTGGCGTTGCAATGACCGTGGGATCCGCCTAGAATTCCGCTCTCACGGGGCGTAGCGCAGCCTGGTAGCGCACCTGAATGGGGTTCAGGTGGTCGGAGGTTCAAATCCTCTCGCCCCGACCAGATAAGGCACTGAGTTGTAAGCCGTTTTCGGTTCTCCCGGAAGCGGCTTTCTCATTTTTCGGCGCTGCGTGTGCCGGAAAGTGTGCGGACCACTCGCAGTCCGCGATCGACGTTTCTCGCATACTTCGCGATGTGGGTCGGTGCCAGGTGAGCATACCGCCTGGCCATCGCGCAGTCGTCCCACCCTGCCGGCTCCATGAGTACCTCGAGCGGCGTCCCTGCCATTGCGCGCCAACTCGCCCAGGTGTGGCGTAGAGGCGAGCGGCGCTCCCGCAACGCCGGGAGTCAGTGCGCCAGGGCCTGTGCGGCCTGCTCGCGGGTGTAGAAACATCCGTCGCGCACGAATCCGGCAACGACGGACGCCTTCACCGCAGTCACCGCCCCGGCGGCGTCCCGGGCGACCACCCAGTCCTCGGGCAAGCCGCAGAGCAGGTGTACCGGTGCGGGCGCGCCGCCTGCGAACCGAGACCGCTCCGCGCGTCCGGTATCGAGATCACAGAACGCAGGCAGGAAGCCGGCACTGCAGTTGCTGTGACTGACTCCGCCGGTGCCGCGAAACCGCCGGTTTTGTTCGTGAAGACGTAGATCGGTCATGGGCGCTGACATGGCATCGTCCTCATTAGGTAATCAAGGTTCGTGGGCGAAGTTGTGCATCCCGCGTGCCAGCGGTGGACCACGATCCACCGGGGTACCGTCAAGCTAAAGAAAACAATCACTTAGATGTTGCCGTTGACCGAGCCACTACAAGGTGCTAGGGGAATGGTGTGACATCAATGCCGCGAATATTCGCGCGTCCCGCGGCGGGCTGCGGGGCGCCGGGACTCCGGGGGAAGAAGATCCGACCGCGCCCGCGCCCGGCAACCGGAACCGCGCACGTGCCCGGATCTCCTGTAGCCGAAGGAGCGCGGCTGTCGCGGGCGGAGGCACAGGATGGATAGCGACGAAGGGCGATCCGGGCATCTGGACGATATTCTCCGGTTGATCTATCAGGGAACCGCGACGGTCACCGGAGGGGACTTTCTGCGGGCCCTGGTGCGTGCCACGGCCAGCGCCATGAAAGTGCGCTGGGCGTTCGTATCGGAATTCGCTGGCAGCCACGACTGCGTACGGACCCTTGCGTTCTGGTCCGGCAGCCGGTTCGAGCCGAACTTCGAGTACGACCTCGACGGCACAGTGTGCGAGGAAGTGCTCCGGGGACGGATCGGATACTACCCCCGGGACGTTGCCAACCGGTTCCCGCGGGAGCCGGCGCTGGCCGAGCTCGGTGTCGAGAGCTATCTCGCCACGCCAATGACGAACCAGAACGGCGAGGTGCTCGGGCACCTTGCTGTATTCGATACCAAGCCTATGAGCTTCTCGGCCCGGGACCTGGATGTCTTCAAGGTGTTCGGCGCCCGAGCGGCGGCGGAGCTCGACCGCGCCCATGCTCAGGCGGCTCTGCGGGCGAGCGAGGCTCGCCTGGGCAGCATCTTGGACTCAGCCCTCGACGTGATCGTCACCATAGGCAAGGACCATCGCGTCCGTCTATTCAACAAGGCCGCCGAGCGGGTGTTCCGCTGTGACGCGCAGTGGGCCGTCGGCCAGCCGTTCGATCGCTTTCTCTCGCGCCAGTTTCACCAGGTGATAGGCCGCTGCGTCGACCAGTCCCGCGCGCGGGGGGGCCAGGTATGGGTCCCCGAGGGGATCACGGCGCTGCGCGCGGACGGTGAGCAATTCCCCATCGAGGCCACGATCTCCCCGGTCACCGTCGAGGGCGAGTCGCTGTTCACCCTGATCCTTCGCGACGTCGACGAGCGATTGCACGCCAAGCAGGAGATCCGCCGTTTGCAGGCGGAGAATCAGCTGCTCAAGGAGCAGTTCGCGCGGCGCGACGAGTTCTCCCAGATCGTGGGCGACTCGCCCGCCATGGAAGCGGTGTTCGAGCAGGTCGACGCGGTGGCGGCCACCGACACGACGGTGCTGCTGATCGGCGACACCGGCGCGGGCAAGGAGCTGATCGCCCAGGCCATCCACGCGGCCAGTGCCCGCAAGGACGGGCTGCTGGTCAGCGTCAACTGCGCGGCGCTGCCGGGGACGCTTATCGAGAGTGAGCTTTTCGGACACGAAAAAGGCGCCTTCACGGGTGCGACCGGCCAGCGCAAGGGCCGTTTCGAGCTGGCCGACAAGGGGAGCATCTTCCTCGACGAGGTCGGCGAGCTCTCGGCCCAGGCCCAGGCCAAGCTGCTCCGTGTCCTGCAGGAACGGACGTTCGAGCGGGTCGGGGGCAACCGTACGGTCAAGGTCGACGTACGGGTCATCGCCGCCACGAACCGCGACCTCGGCAGCATGGTCAGGGACGGCAGTTTCCGCCCTGATCTCTTCTACCGCTTGAACGTCTTCCCGATCCGGGTCCCCGGACTGAGCGAACGGCGTGAAGACATCCCGGAGCTCGCCCAGCACTTTCTGGACCATATCTCCCGCAAGATGGGAAAACCGCTTGAGGGTATCGACCCCCGGTCCCTCGAGCGGATGAAGAATTATCCCTGGCCCGGCAACGTGCGCGAGCTGCGAAATCTGGTCGAGCGCGCCGCTATCCTCGCCCGTGGCCCGATCATCTCCATAGACGACGGACTTCCTGCTCCAGCCATGGAGACCCTCGAAGCCTCCGCCGAGGGAGGAACGCTGGATTCGGTCCAGCGCAGCCACATCCTCGAGGTGCTCGGCCGGTGTGAGTGGAGGATCGAAGGGCCCAGGGGAGCCGCCACGGTGCTCGGATTGAAACCGAGCACGCTGCGTTATCGCATGCGCAAGCTAGGCATCCAGAAAGCTCCTCGCGCCTAGCGCTTTCAAGCTCGTGCGCTGAAT
>JASFUT010000279.1:0-4543 GCA_050050175.1 Chromatiales bacterium | reverse complement strand
GCTCACCGCATCGAGCCGCTCCACGGCCCGGACGGGCATGGGATCGGGATTGCTCATCGCATGAGATACCGGCGGGGGCCCGGCCCGCGGCGCACTGCGGGGGCTGCCGCGACAGCCCCCGCGCGCCCCGCGCTAACGCACACCCCCGCGCAGGCGCCCTACCAGCGGAAGAGCACCCACTGGTTGATGGAGGCGTCGCCCGGATCGTCGCTTCGGGCGTCCAGCTGCCCGTCGCCGTCGGTGTCGAGCAGGTAGTACGCCGGACCGCGGGTGGGCGTGACCTTGACCATGTAGAGCTGTCCTCCCACCCGGTACTCCTCCACCGTGCCCCGGGCGGACTCGATGATGGTGACTTCGGGCTCCAGGGGCTCCCCGCCTTCGACCGGCGCCGGGATGTCGGGCGGCTGGGGCTCGAGCGCGGGGGCCTCCGGGCTGGCTGGGGCCTCCGCGACCTCCTGGGCCGCCAGGGGCGCGGCGAGGGATGCGCTGAGCAGGGCGAGCAGAACCGGTTTCATCGCGGCTTCCTTAAAGGTTTTTTTGGTGTCGCAGGGCGCTTCGCGGGGCACGAATACGCTTGCCCTCGATGGTATTACAGATCCAGGAGAATTTCCCGCTCCTCTTCCGAGGGCTCGAAACGCCGCGTGCCGTAGTGATCGAAGATGGCATCGACCACCTCGGCCGGCTCGTTGCAGAGGATCATCAGGTCCAGGTCCTTGGGATCGATGGCGCCTCCCTCGCACAGCGTGGTCCTGAACCAGTCGAGCAGCCCGCGCCAGTAGGGCTCGTGGACCAGCACGATGGGAATGGGCCGGGTCTTGCCGGTCTGCACGAGCGTCAGGATCTCGGCCAGCTCGTCCAGGGTGCCGAAGCCCCCGGGCAGAACCACGTAGGCCGAGGCGTACTTCACGAACATGACCTTGCGCGCGAAGAAGTGGCGGAACTTCAGGGCCACGTCCTGGTACTCGTTCGCCGCCTGCTCCTTGGGCAGCTGGATGTTCAGGCCGATGCTGGCCGACTTGCCCGCGAACGCCCCCCGGTTGGCCGCCTCCATGACACCCGGGCCTCCCCCGCTGATGACCGCGAAGCCCGCGTCCGACAGCAACCGGGCGATCTCCTCGGCAAGCCGGTAATGGGGGTGCCCGTCGGGAACCCGGGCCGAGCCGAACAGGCTGACGGCGGGGCGGATGGGCGTCAGTCGCTCGAACCCCTCCACGAACTCCGCCATGATCTGGAAGACCTTCCAGGCCTCGCGGGTCAGCTGGTCTCGGGCGGCGTGAGTGCCGACGCTCTGGAACTCGGGTAATCGGGTCATGGCGGGCATCCGGGCTGCTGCAAAGCGCTCCGGTCTCGCGCATAATGGGCGCGCGTGACCGGGGGCATAATGATAGTCGACCCTGCGGCACCGTCGAAGCGTCCATGCCTTCTTCACAGATGCGGGCGATCGGATCATGAGAGCCGGAGTCATCGGCCTGGGCGCCATGGGCGCCCCGATGGCCGCCAATCTCGCCCGCGCCGGACGGCTCGAGGCGGTCTGGAACCGGACCCCCGAGCGCGCGGAGGCATTCTGCCGGGAGCACGGGGTCCCGCCGGCCGCGGACCCCGAGGAGCTGGCCCGGCGCTGCGCGCTGGTGCTGATCTCGGTCTCTGCCGACCAGGACCTGGACGAGGTGGTCGGGCTGCTGCTCCCCGGGCTCGGCCGCGACAACGTCGTGGTGGACACCTCCACGGTCAGCGCCAATACCGCCCGGCGCATCGCCGCCGCCGTGGAGGACACCGGCGCCCGCTTCCTGGACGCCCCTGTCTCCGGCGGCGTCGAGGGGGCCCGCCGGGGCACCCTGGCCATGATGGTGGGCGGCGATGCGGCAGCACTCGAACGGGTGCGGCCCCTGCTCGAGCAACTGGCCCGGCAGTTGATGCACATGGGACCGGTGGGCGCGGGCCAGTCCACCAAGGCGGTGAACCAGATCATGGCGGCGGGCATCAATCAGGCGGTCACCGAGGCCCTGGCGTTCGGCCGGGCGGAAGGCCTGGACCTGGACCGGGTGATCCAGGCGATCGGCGGCGGAGCCGCCGGCAACTGGTTCCTGGAGCACCGCGGCGCGGCCATGGTCCGGGGCAGCTACGAGCCGGGCTTCCGGGTGGCGCTGCACTACAAGGACCTGGCTATCTGCGAGACCATGACGGCCCGCCACGGCATCACCCTGCCGGTCATCGAGTCGACGCTGTCCGACTACGAGTCCCTGATCGCTCAGGGGCGCGGCGACGAGGACATCTCCGCCCTGTACCGGCTCAAGCGCGGCCTGTTCGGCATCGATGAGTGAGCTCAATCCCCGCCAGCTCGAGGCGGTGCGCTACATCGACGGCCCGCTTCTGGTGCTCGCCGGCGCCGGCTCGGGCAAGACCCGGGTCATCACCCGCAAGATCGCCCACCTGATCGACCGCTGCGGCATCCCCGCCCGCCACATCGCGGCGGTGACCTTCACCAACAAGGCGGCACGGGAGATGCGCGAGCGCGCCGGCGCGCTGATGCGTCGCAAGGACGCGACCGGGCTCAGCGTCTCCACCTTCCACACCCTGGGCCTCGGCATGCTCCGCCAGGAGCACAGGCTCGCCGGCTACAAGCCGGGCTTCAGCATCTTCGACGCCCAGGACGCCGAGGGGCTGATCAAGGAGCTGCTGCGCAGGCAGGACGCGGCGGACGACGGCGCGGCCCGGGCCCAGTGGCGGATCTCCGCCTGGAAGAACGCCATGCTCACGCCCGAGCAGGCCCTGGCGGGCGCCGAGGACGGCGCCGCCGTCGCGGCGGCGCGGCTCTACGGCGAGTATCAGCGCCACCTGCGCGCCTACAATGCGGTGGACTTCGATGACCTGATCCTGGAGCCGGTGCGGCTGCTGCGGGCCGACCCCGAGGTGCTGGAGCGCTGGCAGGGGCGCATCCGCTATCTGCTGGTGGACGAGTACCAGGATACCAACGAGAGCCAGTACGAGCTGGTCCGGCTGCTGGTGGGCGTGCGCGGGGCGCTCACGGTGGTGGGCGACGACGACCAGTCGATCTACGCCTGGCGCGGCGCCCGCCCCGAGAACCTGGCGCGCCTGCAGGATGACTTCCCGCGGCTCAAGCTGATCAAGCTGGAGCAGAACTACCGCTCCACCGGGCACATCCTCAGGGCGGCCAACCGGCTGATCGCCAACAACCCGCACGTGTTCGAGAAGCGTCTCTGGTCCGAGCTCGGACCGGGAGACGCCATCCGGGTCATGGAGTGCCGCAACGAGGAGCACGAGGCCGAGCGGGTGGTGACGGAGATCCTGCACCACCGCCACACGCGGGGCGGGCGCTGGGGCGACTACGCCATCCTGTACCGCGGCAACCACCAGGCGCGCGTCTTCGAGAAGGCGCTGCGGACCCAGAAGGTCCCCTACTACCTGAGCGGCGGCACCTCCTTCTTCGCCCGGGCGGAGATCAAGGACTGCATGGCCTACCTGCGCCTGCTGGTCAATCCCGCGGACGACGCCGCGTTCCTGCGCATCGTCAACACCCCCAGGCGCGAGATCGGACCCTCCACCCTCGAGAGGCTCGGCGGCTACGCCTCGACGCGGGGCGTCGGCCTGCTCGAGGCCTGCCGGGAGCTGGGCCTGGCCCAGCACCTCAGCGCCCGGGCGGCGGACCGGGTCGGGGAGTTCGCCCGCTGGGTGGAGCGCCACGCCCGCGACGCCGAGCGGGGCGAGCCCGTAGAGTGCGTGCGCGCCCTGCTTCGGGACATCGACTACCAGGGCTGGCTGCGAGAGACCGCACCCTCGGAACGCGCCGCGGAGCGCCGCTGGGAGAACGTCCAGGATCTCGTAGGCTGGCTGGAGGCCCTGCGTCGAGGGGACCTTCAGGAGCGGACCCTGGAGGAGATGGTCGGTCACATGACCCTGATGAACATGCTCGAGCAGCGCGAGGAGGAGGGTGCCGACGACCGCGTCCACCTGATGACCCTGCACGCAGCCAAGGGCCTGGAGTTTCCCCACGTGTTCCTGGTGGGCGCCGAGGAGGACCTTCTGCCGCACCGCACCAGCATCGAGGAGGACAGCATCGAGGAGGAGCGCCGCCTGGCCTACGTCGGCATCACCCGGGCGCAGCGCAGCCTGACCCTGACCTTCGCCTCGACCCGCAAACGATACGGAGAGAGCATCACCTGCCAGCCGAGCCGGTTCCTGGAGGAGCTCCCCGCCGAAGAGATCCAGTGGAGCGGCGGGCGCCGCGAGACGCCGCCGGAGGAGCGGCGCGAGCGCGGCTCCGCCCATCTCGCCCAGATGCGCAGCCTGCTGGGGACGGGCTGAGCCCTTCGCGACCGTCGGCCGTTCCTGCGGCTGAGACAGGCACCGCCCGCCTTGTAGGAGCGCTCGTTGAGCGCTGACCTCCGCGCCTGACGGGCGCTCTTACTGCCCCTGGCTCATCAGATAGCCCACGGCCGCGGCGACCTCCTCGTCGCTGAGAGACATGTTGCCCCCCTTGGGCGGCATCATGCCCTTAGCCCCCTGAAAGCCGTTGATGGCGTGG
>JASFUT010000278.1:0-4558 GCA_050050175.1 Chromatiales bacterium | reverse complement strand
GAGAAGTCGCTGAGGAACGACGTCTCGTCGGTCTGCGAATCCGACTCGCCGCTCATGGCGAAGCCCTCTGAGCGCTGTGCCGACACCTCGGCGTTGTCCACCAGGATGCTCTCGTCGGCCTCGTCGGCCGTCTCCTTGCGCCGGCGGGTCGCGGCAACGCCGAGCCCGCCCAGCACCACCAGGGCCACGGCGCCGATAGCCCAGAAGACGGGGTTGGACCAGGGAGCGCCGCCGGCCTCCCGGGACTCCGCGCCGGCGGCCGGCTCCTCCTCCATCGGCGGTGGGGTCGGCTCCTCCATGCCCTCACCCGGCTCCGAGGCAGACTCCTCAGCCATCTTCATCGGAGCCCCGGGGCCCTCCCCCGCCGTCATGCTGCCTTCGCTCTCGCCCGAGGGCAGCGCGGACTCCGGACCGCGCGACTCGGCCTCCATACCCTCCTCCGGCCCGGACGGGCCCATGGGAGGCTCCATGGCCGCGCCCTCGGACTCCGCCGGCATGGTCGAGACCCCGGCGCCGGCCTCTCCACCCGGGGCCATGGTCTGGGCCTCTTCCCCTGCCATGGCCTCTTCGCCTTCCATCGCCTCTTCCCCGGGCATCGGCTCACCGCCCGCTTCGGCCATCGAGGCCTCCTCCGCCTCGAGGGGCGGCTGCTCGGGCTCCGCCCCCAGCGTGGCCTGAAGCTGCGCGAGCTGGTCATCCTTCAGCGTCAGCAGCCGCTCCATGTCCTCGAGCTGGGACTCGAGGTCCTGGATGCGGGACTCCAGATTCACGCTCTCCTGGCGCATGCTCTCGTTCGCCTCGCGGGCCAGGGCGAGCCGATCCCTGAGCTCCTCGACGTTCGAGGTCGCGGCACCGCCCTCACCCGCGCCTGCCTCGCCCCCGGCGGACGGGGCTGCGGCGATGCGCAGCTCCCCCGAAGGTGCCTCCGGCTGTGCCGCTGCGGAGGCGGGCGCGCCGGCCTCGACGACCTCCTCGGGCGGCGCCTCGACGACCTCCGTCGACGGACCCTCGCGCTCCACGCGATCCGCCTCCCACCGGGCCGTCTGCTCCAGGAATGCGGCGCGTGCCTCCGCCCCGCTCAGCGCCGCGATGTCCTCGCGCGCCGGAACCCGCAGGATCTGCCCCTGCTTGAGATAGTTGATGTTGCCGCGGTAGAAGGCATCCGGATTGGCTCGCTGCAGCGCGATCATCATCTGCTGGATGCTCACCCCGCTCGGGCGCAGCCCGGCGGCGATCTCCCAGAGCGTGTCATTGGCCTGAGTCGGCCCGTACTCCCCGGGCATCGCCACGCGCCCGGCCGGCGCCCCGCCCCCCGCTGCACCCCGCGCCGCGGGCCCGGATCGGGTCCCGGCAGCCGGCGCGGCCACCGCGGGCGGACGCCGGTCCACCGTGGCCGGAGGATCCAGCAGCACCGTGTACTCGCGGAGCAGCCGCCCGTTGGGCCAGTTCACCTCGACGAGGAAATTGAGAAAGGGCTCCGGAATGGGACCACGGCTGGTGACCTCCACGACCGCACTGCCGTCGGGGCGTCGCACCGGGCGGAACCGAAGCTGCGTGAGCAGAAACGACCGGTCCAGACCGGCCTTGTCGAACGCTTCCGTGGAGGCGAGCTCCACCTTCACCGTATCCAGCTCACCGGACTTTACCGAGAGGAGATCGATGTCGGCCTTGAGCTCCTGGTTCAGAGCCGATTTCAGATGGAGATCGCCCAGCCCCAGGGCGTAGGCGCTGAGAGGGGCCAGCGACGCGGCGATGAGCAGTGCCAGGGACGATTTGCGAACCATGTTTCCTCCTCGGAGTCCGGCCTACCCCCGGCGGATCGTCACGCCGGAGAGGTCCCCCCAATAGTTATGTTGTTGCGCTTATAAGAGTCAATGAAGCCGGAGCATTCAGAACGCACTTGATATTTTCCGGCTAACTATAGCTCACAGATAATTTTTTACCAAAATATCCGCAATTTGGACACTATTGTACGCACAACCCCTGCGCACCCCGTCCGAGAGGACCCACAGGTTCAGCCCCCTCGATCCGATGGCCGACTGCCTGACGCGCTCGACGAACAGGGCATCCTCCCGAGCGGCATGAGTCACCGGCGTCGCAAGGGAGGCCGCGGGCTCCCCGTTCCCGACCCGGATCCCCGCGCTCGTCCACAGCTCGCGGGCATCCGTGGGGCTGACCGGGTCACGGGTCTCGAGGTGCACGACCTGAGCGTCCCCGTAGAACACCGGGACCGCCAGGAAGCTTGCATTGACCACCGGCGCACCCCCCAGGACGCGCAGAACCTGGTCAACCAGGGCGCTCTCGGCACGGGAGAAGCCGTCGGCCTCCAGGGGTCCTACCGCCGGGATCAGGTTGAACGCGATCTGGCTCGAAAAGACCCGGGGCTCGATCGGGCGGCCGTTGAGCAGCTGTGCGGACTGCCCTGCCAGCTCCTCGACACCATTGCGCCCCGCCGACCCGACCGCCAGCAGCGTGACCACCTCCACGCGAGCCAGACCGAAAGAGCGGTCCAGCGGCGCGAGCACCTCAATCAGCTGGGCCGCCGCCGCATCCGGAACCGCGACGGCACCGCGGCGGCCGAGCGCACCCAAGGCCTGGGGATTGACGCCGGGGACCACCAGCGGCACGTCCGGGTCCCCTAGCAGCAGGCCGGCGCTGTCGATAACCAGGGCACCCGCCTCGGACGCCCGGTCCGCCAGATCCGCCGTGACACCGCCGCCGGGGCAGAAGAAGGCGATTCGCGTGCCTGCGAAATTGAAGTCACCCATCGGCTCGGCAGCGATCCGGCGGCCGCCGAAGGCCACACGCGCTCCGGCCTGGCCTCCGTCGCACAGGGCGTGCACGCCCCCGAGGGGAAGACCGCTCCCGGACAGACGCTCAAGCAGGGCCTCGCCTGCCGCCCCCGTGGCCCCCACGACCGCTACTTCGTAGACCGGGCTCACTGCCGAGTCGCTCGTCCCCGGGCGCGTTGCGCGCGGCACGGGTGCGCGCTCATGCCTCCAGGAGTATCCGGAGCATGCGGCGCAATGGCTCCGCAGCGCCCCAGAGGAGCTGATCACCGACGGTGAAGGCGGAAAGATACTCCCCTCCCATGCTCAACTTGCGAAGCCGCCCGACCGGGACCTCCAGCTTCCCGGTGACCGCCGCAGGCGTCAGCTCCCGCATGGTGCGATCGCGGTCGTTCGGGACCACCCGCACCCAGTCGTTGGCGCCGCCGAGGATGCCCTCGATCTCGTCGACAGGAACATCCCTGGTGAGCTTGACGGTCAGCGCCTGACTGTGGGAGCGCATCGCCCCGATGCGCACGCAGGTCCCGTCGATCGGCACCGGATCGTCCTGGCGCCCGAGGATCTTGTTGGTCTCTACGCCTCCCTTCCACTCCTCGCGGCTCTGTCCGTTCTCGAGCTGCGTGTCGATCCAGGGGATCAGGCTCCCGGCCAGGGGCACCCCGAAGTTCTCCACGGGGAAGGCGCTGCCCGCCATGGCCTCGGACACCCGCCGGTCGATCTCCAGGATGGCTGTAGAGGGATCGGCCAGCAGCGTTTCCACCGACCCGTGCAGGGCCCCCATCTGTCCGAGGAGCTCCCGCATGTTCTTGGCGCCGGCCCCTGATGCGGCCTGGTAGGTCATGACCGTGGTCCATTCCACGAGTCCCTTCCGGAACAACCCCCCCATGGCCATCAGCATCAAGCTGACGGTGCAGTTTCCTCCTATGAAGTCTTTCACACCGGCTTTCAGAGCTTCTGTGATGACGTTCATGTTTACCGGGTCGAGGACGATCACGCTCTCGGGCTCCATGCGCCGCTTCGAGGCGGCGTCGATCCAGTAGCCTTCCCAGCCTGCGGCCCTGAGCCGCGCATAGACCTCTGCCGTGTAGTCGCCTCCCTGACAGGTGACGATGGCCTCCATGGTCTTGAGCGCCTCGATATCCGTGGCGTCCTGCAGGGGGGGAATGGGCTTGCCGATGTCGGGTCCCGGCTGACCCACCTGGGACGTCGTGAAGAAAACCGGCTCCTCGATGAGCGCGAAATCGTCCTCCGCGCCCATCCGTTCCATCAGGACCGACCCCACCATCCCCCGCCAGCCGACAAAGCCTATCCGCTTCATAGCGCCAGTCCACCCGTATCCGCCCAAAGTCCACACAGCCGCCCCGTCGGGCGACGATGCCTCATTCTAAGTCCCCGGGCGCCGACGCGTCTCCCCGACGCTCGGGTTTCATACACGCAGGGCCTCGACCACGGCATCGCCCATGGCGGCCGTCCCCACCTCCGTCGCCCCTTCCGACATGATGTCCGGGGTGCGCAGCCCCCGGTCGAGCACCCGGTCCACCGCAGCCTCCAGGCGCTGGGCGGGCTCGGGTGCATCCAGGGTGTAGCGCAGCATCATCGCCACCGAGAGGATCGTGGCCAGCGGGTTGGCAATCCCCCTGCCTACGATGTCCGGGGCCGAGCCGTGGATCGGCTCGTACATGCCCTGCCGCGTCTCGTTCAGGGACGCCGAGGGCAGCATGCCGATGGAGCCGGTGAGCATGGCGGCCTCGTCCGAGAGGATGTCGCCG
>JASFUT010000277.1:0-4597 GCA_050050175.1 Chromatiales bacterium | reverse complement strand
CGGCCTGGCGCAATCCCACCGACAGGAACCTGGACCGGGTGATCCAGATGGTGGCGGCCGTGCGCGGGCTCGGCATGGAGACCTGCGTCACCCTGGGAATGCTCACCGACGAGCAGGCCCGCCGCCTCAAGGAGGCCGGGCTGGACTACTACAACCACAACCTCGACACCTCGCCGGAGTTCTACGGCAGCGTCATCACGACGCGCACCTTCCAGGACCGTCTCGCAACCCTGGCCCGGGTGCGCGAGGCGGGCATACACGTCTGCTCCGGAGGCATCCTGGGCATGGGCGAGTCCCGGCGCGACCGCGCGCGCATGCTCCAGGAGCTGGCCAATCTGCCGGTCCATCCCGAGTCCGTCCCGGTCAACATGCTGGTTCAGGTCGAAGGCACGCCGCTGTACGGCACCGCCGAGCTGGACGGCTTCGAGCTGGTGCGCACCATCGCCGCTGCCCGCATCACCATGCCGGGGTCCTACGTGCGGCTGTCGGCGGGGCGCACCGACATGAGCGACGAGCAGCAGGCCCTTTGCTTCTTCGCGGGTGCCAACTCCATCTTCTACGGCGAGCGCCTGCTGACCACCGACAACCCGGAGGCCGGTCGGGACCGGGCCCTGCTCGAGCGGCTCGGCATCCGCATGGAGGAGCGGGTGGAGGCCGAGCCCCCCGCGGCCGGGGCATGCCGCCGCTCCGCCTGAGGATGCCCGCCGCGCCACGCCCCTGCGCGGTCGCCCGGTGAAGGACCTGAACGCGGGACTGGCCCGCCTGCAACGGGAGCAGCTCTACCGGAGCCGGCGGGTCGTCGACGAGCGCCGCGGGGCGGTTGAGGTGCAGATCGACGGGCGGCCCGCCGTCAACTTCTGCGGCAACGACTACCTGGGGCTGGCCACCCATCCCGAGGTCGCCAAGGCCCTGGCCCGGGGGGCGGCCCGGTGGGGCACGGGCGCCGGCGCGGCCCACCTGGTCAGCGGCCATACCGCCGCCCACCACGCCCTGGAGGAGGAGCTCGCCGCGTTCGTCGGCGCCGAGCGCGCCCTGCTGTTCTCCACCGGCTACATGGCGAATCTCGGGGTGATCTCCGCGCTGTGCGGTCGCGGGGATCGGGTCCTCGAGGATCGGCTCAACCATGCCTCGATGCTTGACGGGGCCCTGCTCTCCCGGGCACGGCTGATCCGCTACCCCCACGGCGACGCCCGGGCGCTGTCCGAGCTGCTCGGCCGGGCCGGCGCGGGCGAGTGCCTGGTGGCAACAGACGGGGTGTTCAGCATGGACGGAGACCTGGCCCCGCTGCCGGATCTCGCCCGCGCCGCCCGCGACCGGGATGCCTGGCTCCTGGTCGACGACGCCCACGGCCTGGGGGTGATCGGCGCGACGGGGCGGGGGAGCCTGGAGCACTTCCGCCTGGCCGACGGCGACGCGCTCGTGCTCATGGGCACGCTGGGCAAGGCGCTGGGTACCTTCGGGGCCTTCGTCGCCGGTTCCGAGGCCCTGATCGAGACCCTGATCCAGAGGGCTCGCCCCTACATCTACACCACTGCGCCGCCGCCGGCCCTGGCCGAGGCCGCCCGTGCCGGTCTGCGCCTGGCCGCGGAGGAGGGCTGGCGGCGGGAGCGCCTGGGCCGGCTGATCGCCCGCTTCAGGGCCGGAGTCGAGGAGCTGGGCCTGCCCCTGATGCCCTCGGCGACCCCCATACAGCCCGTGATCGCCGGCACGGCGGGCCGCGCCCGGGCCTGGAGCGCGCACCTGCTCGAGCAGGGGATCCTGGCCGCCGCCATCCGGCCGCCCACCGTGCCCGAGGGCAGCGCCCGATTGAGGATCACCCTCTGTGCCGCCCACAGCGACTCGCACCTGGAGCGTCTGCTCGACGCCCTGGCGGGACTGCCGGAGGCGCCGGCGTGAGCCTCCACCGTCGGTGCGTCGGCGCCGGGCCGGACCTGGTGCTGGTCCACGGCTGGGGCATGAATGGCGCGGTCTGGGACGAGACGGCGGGGCAGCTGTCCGCCCGCTGCCGGGTCACGGTCCTCGATCTTCCCGGCCATGGCGGCAGCGGATGGGACCATGGGGGCGGTCTCGCGGACTGGGCCGCGGCCTGCCTGGACGCCGCGCCGGAGCGGGCGGTCTGGATCGGCTGGTCCCTGGGGGCCCAGGTGGCGCTGCGCGCCGCACTGGACGCCCCGGGGCGCGTCCGCGGGCTGCTGGCGGTGGCGGGCACGCCCCGCTTCGTGCGGGACGCGGACTGGACCCATGCCGTGGAAGCGCGGACTCTGGAGCAGTTCGGCCGGGCCCTCCGCGGCAATCACCGGGCCACCCTGGAGCGGTTCCTGCTCCTTCAGGTCCGGGGCAGCGACGAGGGCAAGGCCACCCTGCGCAGCCTGCGCCGGCGTCTGGCCGAGGCGCCCGAGCCCCACCCGGGGGCCCTGGAGGCGGGCCTCGACCTGCTTGCCGGCGTGGACCTGCGCCCGGAGCTCCCGCGCCTCGCCGTCCCGAGCCGGTGGGTCCTGGGCGACCGCGACACCCTGGCCCCGGCCGGGGCGCAGGCGGACCTGCGGCGTCTGCTGCCCGAGGCCGAGGTCCGGGTGATCCAGGGGGCGGGCCATGCCCCCTTTCTCTCCCACCCCGTCCCCTTCCTCGCGGCAGTGGACAGCTTCCTCGACGGCCTGGAGGCGCCATGAGCGGGCCCGGTCAGTCCATCGACAAGCGCGAGGCCCGGCGCGCCTTCGAGAGGGCCGCGACCGGCTACGACGAGGCGGCGGTCCTTCAGCGCGAGATCGGCGAGCGCCTGCTCGAGCGCCTGGACTACGTGCGCCTCGAGCCCCGCCGCATCCTCGACCTGGGGGCCGGCACCGGACGCGCCGCCGGGGCGCTCGCCCGGCGCTACCCCAAGGCCCGGGTTATCGCCGTCGACTTCGCCCTGTCCATGCTGCGCATCGCCCGGCGGCAGGGCCCCTGGCGGCGCCGCCCGCGCTGCATCTGCGCCGACGTGGAGCACCTGCCCGTCGCCGACGCCAGTTTCGACCTGATCTTCTCCAACGCGACGATGCAGTGGTGCACGGACCTGGAGCACAGCTTCCGGGAGCTTCTGCGCGTAACCCGCTCGGGCGGGCTGCTGACCTTCACCACCTTCGGCCCGGACACGCTCACGGAGCTTCGCCAGGCCTGGGCCCGCGCGGACGGCCGGGAGCATGTCTCGAGCTTCGCCGACATGCACGACGTCGGCGACGCCCTGGTACACGTGGGCTGGGCGGAGCCGGTCATGGACGTCGACCGCTTCGTGCTGACCTACGAGACGGTGCACACCCTGATGCGCGACCTCAAGGTGCTCGGCGCCCACAACGTGAGCGCCGGGCGCCATCGCGGTCTCACGGGAAAGGCCCGGATGCAGGCGATGATCCAGGCCTACGAGGCGTTGCGCACCGACGGCCGCCTCCCCGCCACCTGGGAGGTGGTCTACGGCCACGCCTGGGCCCCCGAGCAGCGCACCGAGGCGGGGGTCACCACCGTTCCGCTGTCGAGCCTGCGGCGATGAGCCGGGGCCTGCTCGTCACCGGCACCGACACCGGCTGCGGCAAGACCGAGGCGGGCCTGGCGCTGATGGCCGCTCTGCAGGCCCGGGGGCTCGTGGTGCTCGGGATGAAGCCCGTGGCCTCGGGCTGCGAGCGCACGCCGAACGGTCTTCGCAACGCCGACGCCCTGAGGCTGGCCGCCCAGGGGAGCCTCGCAGTGGCATATGACGAGGTGAATCCCTTCGCCTTCGAGCCGGCCATCGCGCCCCACATCGCCGCGGCCCGCGAGGGCAGGACGATCGAGCCGGCGGTGATTACGCGGGCCTATCAGGCACTCGCCGCCCGGGCCGACCGGGTGGTCGCCGAGGGTGTGGGCGGCTGGCGCGTCCCGCTGGGCGGGGTCGGCGAGGTGGCGGACCTGCCCGCACTGCTGGGCCTGCCCGTGGTCCTGGTCGTGGGGCTGCGCCTGGGCTGCATCAACCACGCCCTGCTCACCGCGGAGTCCATTGTCCGCCGCGGTGCCGCCCTGGCCGGGTGGGTGGGCAGCCTGGTGGAGCCGGACATGGCGGCCCTCGGTGAGAACCTGGCGGCGCTGAGCTGCGGCATACCCGCGCCCTGTCTCGGGGTACTGCCCTGGCACCCGGGCGCGACCCCGGAGGCGATGGCCGCACATCTCGATCTCGGACCTCTGCCGGACTGACTGGAGGGCCCGCGCTCGCCTCCTGAAAGGCGCCTCCCCCATCGGGTCTGCCCTCGGCGAGGCCGTGGGAGCGGCCGATCGGGCCGCGAGGGCGTCGACTGGACCCCCGCGCTCGCCGCCCGAAGGGCGCATCCCCCATCGGGTCTGTCCTCGGCGACGCTGTGGGAGCGGCCGATCGGGCCGCGAAGGCCTCGACTGGACCCCCGCGCTCGCCGCCCGAAGGGCGCCTCCCCCATCGGATCCGCCCGCCCCTTCCTACTTTCTACTTCCTCCTTTCCACTGTCTTCTCTCTGTCCACCTGCCATCCGCCCCTCAGCTGTTAAACTGAAGACACAGGGCACGGTCGCGCTCCGAGCCCCGAAGACTCCACCCCCATGCTCTACCTCGCCTACGGCTC
>JASFUT010000276.1:0-4622 GCA_050050175.1 Chromatiales bacterium | reverse complement strand
CGCTGGCCGAAGTAGACGATGATGCCGTCCTTGCCCTTCTCCAAAGCGTCCCGCAGGTCGTCCTCGAGGTACAGGAAGCTGTCCTTGAACCAGTCCGGGTACGCCAGGGGCTCCTCGAGGGGGGCGTCGTCGAACAGGATGGCCGCCTCGTCCTGCTTGGACTCCTGCCCGACCAAGGGGGTGCCGAGCAGCGCCGAGAGGGCTGCCGGGACCAGCAGAGTTGCCACAAAGCGGGTGCGCATTGAACCCCCGGTGGCGGTCAGTCCGCCATGGGCGAAATCAGGCGCCCTCCCTCGCGCGTCGTCCCGTCTGGCGCCGTCAAGACCGGACCTCGGGCCCAACTTATTCCAGAAAACGGCTCCAGTCCATGGTGGCATCGCCGAATACGATGAAGTGCGGGTTGAGCAGGGAATCCTTGGCGTTGTAGCGCAGCGGCCGCATGGCGGTATCGGTCACCCTTCCACCGGCCGCCTCGACTACCGCCTGGGCGGCGGCGGTATCCCACTCGGAGGTCGGGCCGAGGCGCGGGTAGAGGTCGGCAACGCCCTCGGCCACCAGGCACAGCTTCAGTGAGCTCCCCATGCTCAGAATCTCGTGATCGCCGAGGTTCGCCAGGAAGCGCTTGAGGCTGTCCCCGGCGTGGGACCGGCTTCCGGCCACCCGCACGGGCCGGTGATGATGGGCCGCCACGGCGATGGGCTCCGGGCGGTCGCCGGCACGCTGCCGGAACGCCCGCCCCCCGCTTCCGTAGTAGGCCACCCCCGAGACCGGCACGTAGACGACGCCCAGCACCGGTCGGCCGTCCTCCACCAGGGCGATGTTGACGGTGAACTCGCCGTTGCGCTTGATGAACTCCCGGGTGCCGTCCAGCGGGTCGACCAGCCAGTAGCGGGACCACTGCCTGCGCTCCTCGAACGGGACGGTGGACGACTCCTCGGAGAGCACGGGTATTTCAGGCGTCAGCGCGGCGAGCGCCGAGACGATGGTGCGGTGGGCAGCCATGTCCGCTTCGGTCAGCGGAGAGCGGTCCGCCTTCTGCTCCACATCGAAGTCCGTATTGTAGATCTCCAGGATCGCGTCCCCTGCGCGGCGGGCGATCTCGACGGCGGGCGCGAGAAGCATATCGGTGGTGCTGTTCATCGGAGTCCTCGGGGGGCTGGGCCGCGGCCGCTCCAGTCAGTCCTCCGCCTCGGCAAGGCGGTCACGGATCAGCAGAAGCGCGGCGATGGAACGGGCCTCGGTGAAGTCCGCCCGCGCGAGCAGGGCGCGCCATTCGCGCACCGGCCAGGGTATCACTTCGATCGGCTCGGGCTCGTCTCCGGGCAGGGCGCTGCGGTACAGCCCGCTTGCGACCACCACGTGAGTCGTGTGCCGGAGATAGCCGGGGGCGATGGTCAGCGACTCCAGGGGCTCCAGGTGCCGTGCCGCGTATCCGATCTCCTCCTGCATCTCCCGGTTGGCGGCCTCCATCGGGTCCTCGCCGGGCTCGATCAACCCCTTGGGGAAGGCGAGCTCGTACCGATCCATTCCCGCCGCATATTCGCGGCACAGCAGCAGGGTGCGGGAGTCGAGCACCGGCACGACCAGCACCGCGCCATCGGTCGCGCCGACGATACGCTGGAACCGGCGTCTCGCGCCGTTCGCGAACTCCAGGTCCAGCTGCTCGACGGTGAAGATGCCGGTGTCGGCGATGATCCGTCGTTCGCGGACTCTTGGCTTTTCGGGCATGAGGGGCGGGTCTTCAGGGCGGACAGGCGTCTTCGGCGCAGAACCGGAACCGGGTGTAGAGTTTACCCTCGAACCAAGCGTCCATGGTCACCTGCCCCGGAGTGGACAGCACGTCGAATCCGGGCTGCGCGCCGGGCTCGTGCCCGTGAAGCCGCACGTCTTCGGGATGGTGGATGGCCATGGACACGCGCATGGGGTAATACCCGTCCAGGAAGCGCCTCATGAACGGGCCGTTGCGCAGCTCGAAACGGCCCTCACCCAGGTCGCTCAGCGCCCGGCTCTCGGCGGAAACGCAGATCCGCCCCCCGGGCCGGACATCCTCGAGCTGGATGCTGTGGTCGACCACCAATGCCTGTCCGACGGACTCCAGGCTGAGGACGCGCAGCTTGCGAATCCGCTCGGGGTGGTACACGATCTCCAGCGCCGGCACCGGATCCAGGTGCTCGTGGCACTGCTCCAGGCGGACCCAGCCGGTCCGCAGGCTTCCGGGCTCGATGAATATCTCGTTGTGATGGTGGTGCACCGGCTTCCCGGGGGGCTGCGCGAGGAGCTCCAGCTCGCCCTCGTTGACCGCCAGGGCACGGGCTTCCGGGTCGTCGTCGCTCCAGAAGTCCGCGGTGGGGTCCGCGGCAGCGGCGGGCCCCAGCAGTCCCAGGGTGAAGATGATCGTCGGAGCCCGTGCCGGCATGGCGCCTACCCCTGTTCGCTGAGAGTCAACTCTAGCCCATGATCGACTGGCATCAGATCGACAGCGTGCTGCTGGACATGGACGGGACGCTGCTGGATCTGCATTTCGACAACCATTTCTGGCTGGAGTTTGTGCCACGGCGCTACGCCGAGAGCGCGGGCATCCCCGTGGAGGAGGCCAGGTCCAGACTGCACGCCCGTTATCGCGACATCGAGGGCACCCTGAACTGGTACTGCGTCGACCACTGGAGTCGGGAGCTGGGGCTGGACATCGCCCTGCTCAAGGCCGAGGTGGACCACCTGATCGGGGTGCATCCGCACGTGGTGGAGTTCCTGGAGGCGCTCGCGGCGGCCGGCAAGCGCCGGGTGCTGGTGACCAACGCCCACCAGAAGACCATCCAGCTGAAGATGGATCGCACTCGGCTCGCCGGGCACTTCGACCGCATCGTCTGCTCCCACGATCTGGGGGTGCCCAAGGAGGATCCGGCGTTCTGGCACAGGCTCCACGCCATGCTCCCCTTCGATGCGCAGCGGACGCTGTTCGTGGACGACAGCCCCCGCGTCCTGGAGGCCGCCCGCGGCTACGGCATCCGCTGGCTCCTGGCCGTGCTCAAGCCCGACACCCGGCAGCCGGAGCGTCCGGTGGCCGGCTTCGAGGCCATTCGCGACTTCTCCCAGCTCATGCCCGTGGCCTGACCGGAGGCTCGCCGGCCGCCTGAGGCGTTCGCGGCCGCCAGCCGCTCTACGGCGGATCCTGGGGTCCGTAGGAGCGCTCGTCGAGCGCGAGACTCTCACCCCGACCGCGCGAAGCGCGCCCCCGAGGCAGGCCGCGTCCACCCCTGTCTACAGCCTACTGTCTACCCTCCCAGAGCAACCCCGAAGACGCCACCCGTTCCACAAACCTCCGCCGCCCCCGAAGCCAGCCCTCACCGCCCCCAGCGCTTGAACCGCTTGCGACAGTAGGCCAGCAGCTCGCCGTAGCCGCGGAAGTGGAGCAGGAAGCCTTCCTCCGCCGGGGCGTCGAGCTCGCACCAGCCGTTGTCATAGTCGCGGCAGATCTGCGGCCTGTCCTCGTAGATCCCGCAGGCGCCGCCCGGCAGAAGGTGCTCGCAGCGGCCCAGGATCAACAGGTACCAGCCCGAGCCGTCCTTGTAGATCTCCACCCCTTCGTGGGAGACCTGCCAGAGCAGGTGGTCGAAGTCGGCCTTGGCGCGCGGGGCGTCGAGCGGCTCGGTGATGTAGGTGCAGCACTTCGACTGGTGACACCGGCTGCACTTGTTGGCCGGCGAAAGCCCCGGGTTGCCGAGCCCTTCGCCCACGGGTGCCGGGCCTAGTCCGCCTTGCCCGCGCCGCCGCTGGGCCGCGGGCGGCGCCGCCGGCGCCGCTGGGAATTGTCGCCCGGCTCGCCTCTGCGCTCGCGCGGGCCCTTGCCCCGCGGCGGTCCGCCCTTGCGCGGACCTTTCGTGGGACGCCGCTCCGGGCGCACCCGGCTGGCGGGATCCACCTCGGCGAGCATGTCCGGGGAGACGCTCTCGGTGCGGATCTTGTGGCCGATGAATGCCTCGATGTCGGGGAGCGAGAAGGCATAGGTCTCGCAGGCGAAGCTGATGGCGTCCCCGCTGGCCCCCGCCCGGGCGGTGCGCCCGATGCGGTGCACGTAGTCCTCCGAGTCCTCGGGCAGGTCGTAGTTGATCACGTGCGATACGTCGGGCACGTGCAGGCCGCGGGCCGCCACGTCGGTGGCGACGAGAACGGGCAGCTCGCCGGTCTGGAACTGCTTCAGCAGCGACAGGCGCTTGCGCTGAGGCACGTCGCCCGAGAGCAGGGCGGCGTGTATGCCGTTGCCCTCCAGATAGCCCCAGACGATGTCGGCGGCGCGCTTGGTGTTGACGAATACGATGGTGCGGTGGGCGTCGAGGCGGCGCAGCAGACCGAGCAGCAACGGGATCTTCTCCTCGTTGGCCGTCATGTAGCAGACCTGGGAGACCTTGTCCGCGGTGACCTTGTCGGGCTCAATGGCCACCGCCTCCGGGTTGTTCATATGCTCGTACGCAAGCTCGGTCACCCGGTAGGACAGGGTAGCCGAGAACAGCATGCCGAGGCGCTTCTCGGGCGGGGGCATGCGCCGCAGCAGGTAGCGGATGTCCTTGATAAAGCCCAGGTCGAACATCCGGTCCGCCTCGTCGAGCACGGCCACCTGGATGGCG
>JASFUT010000275.1:0-4629 GCA_050050175.1 Chromatiales bacterium | reverse complement strand
GCGAAGGCGAAGCCGGCCAGGTCGGCCCAGTCCCGCGCGTCCGGCTCCCCCGAAGCGCTCTCGCCCGCTCCCCCTCCCGGCCCGGCCCGCAGCAGCGCCGCCGCAAGCGCGGGGTCCAGCTCGCGCAGGGGGCCCGAAAGCAGATGGGGCGTGCCCGAGAGCAGGCGTTCCCGTCCGGCGGCAACCACCGCGCGACCCGCCTGGGACAGACCCTGCATGACCATCACCGAGTGGGAGCCGCTCACCGCCTCCCGGGTGAACCCGACGCGGACGGGCACCAGCCCCGACCGCCGCCAGAACCCGATCAGCCCGGGTGTGCCGCCGAAGCTCGCGCCCACCCAGTCGCAGCCGTCCTCCCGGGCCCGGGTCACCAGGGCCTCGACCAGCCGGGTGCCGATGCCGCGCCCCTGTACGTCGGGATGGACGGCTATCCGCATGATCCTGTCGCCGCTGAGCCCCGCCGCCCCGGTGAGCCCCAGGTGGGCCTCCAGGGACTGGGGGATCAGGTGTCCGCGCACCCGCCGCCGACCCCCCCGGATCTCCCTCGCCAGGACTGTCGGCAGGGAGCCCTCGCGGGCCACCAGCGCCGTGCCCAGCAGGCGCCCCGCGTCGCGCAGCGTGTAGAGGGAGACATTGGGCGCGTCCAGCAGTTGGCGGAGGTCGAAGGGGCGCGTGCGGTAATGGGCGAGCACCAGGAGCCCGAAGGTCTCCGAGAGCCCGGCCTCGTCCACGGCCAGGGCATCCCGGTCCACCCGCTCCACCCGCCAGTCCCCGGGCGGGCCGATCACGCCGGGGGGCGGCGCGTCCGCGTCGAGGAGCAGGGCACGGAAGACAAGACGCTCCACCGGGTCGTCGCGGGCCCAGCGCACCGGCGCCTGCAGCCGCAGCGCGCGCCAGCCCGGCGTCTCCCGGTCCAGGGTCCGATGGAAGCGCAGCGTGAAGCCGCGTCCGCTGCCCTCGTAGCCGTGGACGGTGCTGGCGAAGGCGACGCGTGCGTAGCGGGCGAGCAGGCGCTCCAGGAGCGGTACGGGCACGGCGGCGGCCTCGTCGACCAGGAGCAGGTCGGCCTCGGGGCGCTCCCGCGCCAACGCGTCGGGAGCGCGGTACTCGAGCACGGCCCGGCCCGAGGAGACGCGCATCCGATCGGCGTCGGCGCCGGGCAGCAGGGCGGCGGCGTGGCGCAGAACGGGTCTCACCGCCTCCACCCGCGGGCCCGTCACCAGGATGCGGGCGGGTCCGTCCGCCATGATACGGGCGGCGGCGATCCCGAATGCGGCGGACTTCCCCCGGCCGCGGTCGGAGGTGAGCACCAGCGGGCGCCGGCGATGGCCGCGGGCGACGCGCTCCACCGCCAGGACGGCGAGGCGCTGGTCCTCCGTCCGCCAGGGCCCGTCCTCGCGGGGGCCGGCGGGGTCGGGCGGACCCGCCGTGCCCGCGGCGGGCGGGGGGAGAGGCCGGCCTTGCTCCAGCAGGGTCAGGTCCGGGCTGCTGGTGATCACGGCGGCCAGCCGCCGGATGAAACGGCCGGTCAGCTCGTCCGGGCGCTGCGGGAAGACCGCGATGCGGGCGTGCTCCGGGTCGGGCAGGGCGGGCCAGTCGGCGACGGGGGGGGTGAGCAGGATCACCAGGCCTCCACCCCGCACCGCGCCGCTCACGGCGCCGAAGGCATCCGGATCGAAGCCCGCGTGGGCATCGAGCACCAGGGCCTCTAGCTCACGACCGAGCCACCGTTTCGCCTGGCCCGGGGGGGTCGTCTCGAACCCTTCGACGGCCGCGTCCGTCATCCACAAGCAATCGCGGATGTCCGCGGTGCGCAGGCTGGTGGCCGCGGCCGCGGTGCCCCAGTCGCGACGCCCCGCGAGCACCAGGGCGCGCCGCTGGCGGCTTATCCGGGCCGCCCGAAGCAGGCTCACGGCGAGGCGGGCGGTCTCATCAGCGGACGGGCGGGTCGGTGAAATCACGGGTACCGGGGAGCGGCGGCAACCGCCGAAGATTAACACCCCGAGTCGGTGGTCGTTGTGGGTCCCGCCCAGGAGGGACGCTGCCGGGCGACCGATCCACGGTATCGGCGAGGCCTTGTCCGGCCGGAGCCGGACCTGTGGCGGGCCGGGCGAGGGGCGGTGCGCTCTCCGGCCCTGCTCGCCATAATGCACCCTATGGGACGCTACAGGCCGCCTCAGCCCGGAAGGTCGCCGTACATCACGCCGCAGGGCTTCCAGGCCCTGCAGCAGGAGTCCCGCGCGCTCTGGACGCGCCGCGCCGGGGTGACCCGGGCCCTGGCCGCGGCTGCGGCCGAGGGGGACCGTTCGGAGAACGCGGAGTACATCTACCGCAAGAAGGAGCTGCGTGAGATCGATCGGCGCCTGCGCTACCTGCAGAAGCGGCTTCCGGACCTCAGAGTGGTGGAGGAGATCCCCGACCAGCGCGGGCGCGTGTTCTTCGGCGCCTGGGTCACTCTGGAGGATGAGGAAGGCGGCGATATCCTGTATCGGATCGTGGGTCCTGACGAGCCCGATCCCCGGCGGGGCTGGATCAGCATGGACTCTCCGGTCGCCCGGGCCCTGCTGGGTCGCTCCCTGGACGACGAGGTGCGTGTGCGCACGCCCTCGGGCGAGGCCCGTTACCTGATCGTCGATATCCGGTACGGGCCCGGGTGACGCGGCGGCGCTCCTGACTCAGCGCACCGAGCGGTAGACCTGCGGGCGGGTGGGCTTGCTCAGGACCAGCTGCCAGAGCTGTCCCTGCCGGGAACGGAAGTACCCGGCGGAGCACAGCAGATAGTATTTCCACATCCGGTAGAAGCGCTCGTCGTAGCGTTCGCCCCGCAGGGATGGCCAGGCGGCGTCGAAGTTCTCCCACCAGGCCATCAGCGTGCGGTCGTAGTCAGGGCCGAAGTTGTGCCAGTCCTCGATGATGAGCCGGCCCTCGAGGGAACGGGCGAGCTGCCGGGCGGAAGGCAGCTTGCCGTTGGGAAAGATGTACCTGTCGATCCAGGGATCGGTGTGCTTGGTGGTGAACCGGTCGCCGATGGTGTGCAGCAGGAACAGGCCCCGCTCGTCGAGGACGCGGCGAGCGGTGTCGAAGTAGATAGCGTAGTTCTTCGGCCCCACGTGCTCGAACATGCCCACCGAGACGATCCGGTCGAAACGCCCCTGCACGTCGCGGTAGTCCATCAGCTCGACGCGCACGGGCAGATCCCGGCAGCGCTCGCGGGCCAGGGCCTGCTGCTCCCGCGAGATGGTGATGCCCAGCACCTCGACGCCGTAGTTGCGGCTGGCATGCTCTGCCAGCCCGCCCCAGCCGCAGCCGATGTCGAGCACCCGCTGACCGGGCTCGAGCTCGAGCTTGCGGCAGATCAGATCGAGCTTGGCGACCTGCGCCTCCGCAAGGGTCTCTGCGTCCTTCCAGTAGCCGCAGCTGTAGCTCATGGTCGGGTCGAGCATTGCCTCGTAGACCGCGTTGCCGATGTCGTAATGCCGCTCGCCCACCTCGAATGACCGCGACCGGGACTGGCGGTTCAGGAGCAGGCTCTTCAGCACCTCGATCGCCAGTCGCGCCCGGGCCCGCCCCTTCGGCTTGCGGTCGGTTCGCGCGCTCACCAGCCGCAGGAAGGTCTCGTCCAGTCGATCCGCGTCCCAGAGCCCGTCCATGTAGGACTCGCCGAGCCCCAGCGACCACTGCGCGAGGATGCGCCTGTATACCGCCGGGTCGTGCACCCGGATGTCCCAGGGTCGATCCCCGTTGAACCGGATGTCCGCCTCCGCTGCCACTTCCGCGAGCACCGCGGGCGGCTCGGGGGCTCCTCGTGCCTCGTCTGGGCGCGTGCCCGGCATCTCCGCGCTTCGGCTCCTGTTCATCTTTCTCTTGTCTCCCTGTACGCTGACCCGGGATTCACGCCGCCGGGCACGGCAGGGGTAACATCGGGACGGCATCTGCCCGCATCGATCAGGGCGCCCGCCGTGCCATGACGAGTGACGGCCCCATTGACGGACACAGGCGAGTGGCGGGCCACCCCCTGCGCCCCCCACCCCGCGCGCCCGCGCTCCGAACGGCGCCGGACAACGCCCCCACGCGGGCGCCGCACAGGGCCCGAGTGGCGCTCGGTCCGGGAAGGCCCCTGCCGGACCGGGCGGGCCGGGGAGCTCGCGGCATTGGGGGACGACGATGGGGGCATGCCCGGGTGATGAGAGATACCGCTGGACCCGTCTCCATGATAGGCAATTATTGCCTGGAGTTAACCCCCTGATGGCCCCCGAGCGGATTTCGGCGGGCGTGGTAATAGTGCGGCGCACCGGGGGTAAGTGCCTCTATCTCCTGCTCCGTGCCTATCGGTATTGGGACTTCCCCAAGGGCGAGGTGGAGCCGGGCGAGGGGGCCCTCGCCGCGGCGCGCCGCGAAGTCGCCGAGGAGACGGGTATCCGGGACCTGCGCTTCCTTTGGGGAGAGGGGTTCCACCAGACCGGGCGGTATGGCCGCGGCAAGGTGGCGTGCTATTTCGTCGCAGAGACCTCCGAGTCGCGGGTGGAGCTGCCTGTAAGCCCGGAGCTCGGCCGTCCCGAGCACCACGAGCACCGCTGGCTCTCCTACGGCGCGGCGCGGGACCGACTGGTTCCCAGGGTCCAGGCAGCG
>JASFUT010000274.1:0-4655 GCA_050050175.1 Chromatiales bacterium | reverse complement strand
GTTCTCCAGCGCCTCGGGAACGTCCGAGAACAGGGCCTGCATCTCCTCGGGGGTGCGCAGGTACTGCTGGTCGCTGTAGTGCCTGGGACGGCGCGGATCGTCCAGGGTGCGCCCCTCATGGATGCAGACCCGTACCTCGTGGGCGTCGAAGTCGTCGCGGGCGAGGAAGCGCACGTCGTTGGTGGCCACCACCGGGACGCCCGAGCGCGCCGCCAGGTCCACGCTGGCGTGCAGGCAATCCTCCTCGCCGTCCCGCCCGGTGCGCTGCAGCTCCAGGTAGAAGCGGTCGCCGAACAGCGCCAGCCAGCCGTCGAGCAGCGCCCGCGCCCGGTCCTCGTGGCCGTGCAGCAGCGCGCGTCCCACGTCGCCCTCCACGCCCCCCGACAGGGCGATCAGCCCCTCGCTGGCCCCCTCGAACCAGTCCCGCTCCAGCATCGGGCGCCCCAGGTGCTGCCCCTCCCGGTAGCCGCGGGAGACCAGCTCCGTGAGGTTGCGGTAGCCCCGGTCGTTCTGCACCAGCAGCACCAGCCGGAAGGGCTTGTTGGGGTCCGCCTCGTCGCGCAGCCAGGCGTCCACGCCGAAGATCGGCTTCACGCCGGCGGCCACGGCCGCCTTGTGGAAGCGCACCATGGCGAACAGATTGGACTGGTCGGTGAGCGCCACCGCGGGCATGACCGCCGTCGCGGCGGCCTTCACCAGCGGCTTGATCCGGCAGATGCCGTCCACCAGCGAGTACTCGGAGTGGACGCGGAGGTGGACGAAGGTCGGGGTCATTCGAACAGCGCTTGTGGGGAAATCTCAGGAGTCAATCTACCGGCCGTGGAGTGGGGGGGCAAGGCCGGGCACGTCCACGGCCCGAGTCCGGCTGCGGCGCCTGTTCCGGTCCTGCGTTCCCTCAGTCTCGAGTCGGCTTCAGGACGCTGTGCTGACTCCCGCTGGCTGCCTCCCTCTGATCGAGCGCCACGTCAGGCATACATAAGGCGACCCTTCGGCTCCGGGACAGGCCGACCCAGCTCGCGCGCCGTATCGATCCACTCCTCGATGACCCGCTGCGCATTGACCACTGCCTGCTCGTACGTCTCGCCATCGGCCATGCAGCCGGGCAGCTCGGGAACCTCGACGACGAATGCCTGGTCCGACTCGCTCCAGAAGATAACCAGCTCGTACTTAATCGACATCGGGCTCTCCCAACCGATACTTCACCAGCATACCCCTAACCTGCCGGACCTGATACGCCTTCGCCTTGCCGTCCTTGGGCTGCAAATTCAGGATCTCTTCCGCATCATCACGGACGAAGATGTGGTGGCCGCCCTTCACTCTCTCCGCAAAGCCCAACCGGACGAGCAGCTGGCAAAGCGCGGCAAAATCGATGTTGGCGTCCGAGCCACCTCCAAGGATCTTGTTCCTCAGCTTCGAACATCTTCCCAAGGTGCTGTTTCCCTGTACGTCGGATTTCAAGGGGAAACTCGGCCAGCGCGGGAACTTCAGGGGTCAATCTACCCCCGGAAACGCCCCGGCAAGGCTCGCCCGCGCCGCAGAAGTTCCGCTCCCGCCGGGGCGCCCGGCGGGTCGGCCGTCTCGCCGCGCACCCGTATCCTGATCGGCCGCCCCCGCGCGAGCTTTCCGGGACGGCACCAGACGTTCGAGCTCGACTCCAGGGTGAAGACGCCGGGCTCGGAGAAGACGACCCTGCGGGTATGGTCCGCCCGGAACCGGAGGTCGAACCGGTGCGCCCCCGGTGGATGCACCTCCCAGGTCAGGTTGTCGGCCACGGCCGGCTCCCGGTCGGGCGGCGGGCGGCGCAGCCAGCACTGCCCGTCATCCAGCGTCTTGCGCTCGACGGCCTGCCAGTCCCCGTAGTTCAGCCGCTCCGCGGAGAGCACCAGGGGCTCGCCGACCGCCACCTCGGCCGCCGAGGCATGAACGATCACCTCCGCCTCCGGCGGGGTCGCCGGGACGTAGACCAGGAGAGGCGCAGGCTGGCACCCCGGAATCGCCCATGCGAGCACCGATGCGGAGATGCCCCTCCGGATCGTCTTTCCGGGACTCGCGGCAGACCGCCCGAGGCCGGCCGGTCCCGGCCCGCCGGGCGGACTACGCCGCTCCATGACGCTCCAGCCACGACAGCCCATAGGCATCGAGCGCCGCGACCGTCTTCCCCACCGCCGCGTCCGTCTCCGCCTGCACTGCGCTGATCCGCCACCACCGGTCCTTGGGCAGCAGGACGCCCTTCCACCACGGATCGTGCTCGCCGAGGATGCGATCGAGCGCCCGCGAGAGCCGGGTGGGCCGCACCATGCTCAGCCGTGCCCTTCGATCGCCTGCGATGAGATTCACGGTGAACCTGCCCTGGGCGGCGCGAACGCCCAGCTGATACTCGACGATCAGATCGTTCCCGGCGTCAGGTGTGCGGACAAACCGGCGCCGCCCGTCGAACCTGTAGCCGTGCTTCTCGAGCGCAGGCCGCGCAACGTCTCTCAGGGATCTTTCGAATGTCGCCTTGATGGACCCGAGCCTCGTCTCGAATTCATGGTCCGTCGCTGATCGCCGGCGGGCGGCCGGACGCGATCAGGCCGGGCGCCACCCGGGCGGCTCGCCTGCAGACGCCTGGGAAGGCGCCCGGCCGGCCGACAGCGCCCACCGAAGCGCCTTCACCCGGAACGACCAGGCGTGGACCGCCGGGGCCTCCCCGAGCGACATCTGCGCCGTGGAGAGCGAATCCTCCATGAGCGCATCGTGCAGCGGCCCGAAGACCAACGGCCATGAGAGCCTCGTCCAGCCGGAGGCCTTCATCCGCACGGTATGCCGCAGTCCGCAGCCGCGTCCGGGCGCCGAGATGATCTCGTACCCGTGGATGCCGTCGAGGCCCCTGGGGCCGGTGAAGCGGAACCTGATCGACTGGCCCGGCCTGTACGCCTCCACGAAATAGCGTATCGGGCCATGGCCGCCCGCCGCGCCCACGCCGAGCGGCCGGTCCAGTTCCATGCGCGGCCACAGGTGGGCCGGCCACAACCGGTCCCTTCCGGAGGCCAGCGAGTCGATGAGGACCCCGACTTCCCCGGCGCAGGCCCTGAACGTGCGCTCGTGAACGTTGAAGACCTCCATGCCATGCCCTATGACGGCGCCCTGTTGTAGATCACGGGCATCCGCCCCCTCCACTCGCTCCATGTGTCGTCTTCGGTGATCAGCTCCGCCATGAAGTGCGCCACGTTGATCCGGCTGGTCGACCCGGGGTCGAAGATGGCGCTTCGGACCGGCGAGGGGTGCACGTCGTATTCGGTCACCTCGGACTCGTCGACCAGGGTGTCCGGCCGCACCGCCGCCCACTCGATCATCCCGTCGTCCTGGCCGATCTCGGTGCGCAGATAATCCGCGGCCTGCTCGTTGTCCGCGTGCGGCGGCACCAGACGACGAATGAGCCCGACGACGCATCGTTGTCCGAACGATATTCGCTCGGGCAGATCCCTGTTGCTGTTGCCGGCGGTATTCATCAGCACGAACCTGACCGGCTCGTCCGGGCCGTTCGCCCTGATCGCCCCGCACAGCCGGCGCGTCGCGTCGGTCACGAGCCTGCGCGGATGGCCGTACATGCCCTTTACCGTCATGTTGTGGCCCAGACACGAAGCCACCGCGCTGCACCCCTCGACGTGTCTGGCGATCTGCGCGTCGCTGAGATCGAGCAGGCTCGCCTGAACGACCGATAGGCTGTCGTGGTCCCTTGCGGCTTCCGGCAGCCGGTCGGGGCTGCGCACGATGGCGCGGACGTGCTGGCCGCGACTCAGGAGCTGCTCCACGAGCCTGCGCCCTGTCGCGCCGGTTGCTCCCACCAGAAGGATGCTCATCTGCTTCCTCTAGAGTCGAGGGCCGGCGTGACGACCCGGGTCGCGGCAGGCGACCGGCCCCTCCACCATGGTCCGTCCCCCAGGGTCGCGGCCCGGGCACGAGCGGGCTCCCGCACGTACCCCCACTCCCACGTCAAGGCGTTCGCTCCCGAGCGGAGCATACCCGGCGTCAACCGTTCCTGCGCCTCGTGCCTGCGAACACTCGAAGATCCGGGACATCGGCCGACCACGTCAACGAGGCGTCACGAACACCTTCATGATTCTCGCCGAGAGCTCATCATCGGCCGTGACCGCGGCGGTCCACTTGGGCAATGCCTGGGCCAGCCAGATCAGGAAGACGATCAGGATAATCCGCTTGCCGACAGGAAGCTTCTTGAAGCGCTCGTACAGGCCCGGCTCCGGGTTCTCCGGCTTGTGGTCGACCATGGCTCCTCGCAGGCTCGGCACCGCCTTGCATCGCGATGATACCGGATATTGCCCCCTTCCGACCGACCGGGTGCGCCCGGATATCGGCAGCACCCGGCGGCAAGAGACCCGCCGGCTTCCCGGAGGAGCCGCGACCAGAGCGGACAGGGGTCCTGACGGGCGGGCAGGTGTCGGTGGGCCGCGCCATCGCGGTCGGGCTCCGGCCGCACACCGCCTCCACTCATCCGCCACCGCTCGCGGCCTTGGCGCGGACCCGGTCGACCGGGAAGCCCAGCGACCGCGCAGCGGCCCACCGCCGGGGTACCCGTGGCGGAACCGGCTGCTCCCAGGTTTGCCGCTTCAGGAGGTCTTCGACACCTTCGACGTTCAGGGCGAGGGGTGCGCAGC
>JASFUT010000273.1:0-4665 GCA_050050175.1 Chromatiales bacterium | reverse complement strand
ATCCGGGGCCGGGGTCTGGTGGAGGAAGACTCGTGGATGTGATCCGCCTCAGCCCCTTCGACCTCGGCCTGGCGGCCCTGCTGGTCGTCCTGCTGGCAGGCCTGTCCCACGGCCTTCGCCTGGGCCTGGGCCGGCGCATGCTCATCGCCGGCGCCCGCTCGGCGGTGCAGCTCGTCCTCCTGGGGCTGGTGCTGAACGTCCTGTTCGCCCGCTCGGACCCGGCGCTGATCGGGCTGCTCTCGCTCCTGATGCTCCTGGTGGCCGGCTACGAGGTGATGGCCCGACAGCAGCGGCGGATCCGCGGCCCCTGGGGCATGGGCATAGGCACTCTGTCCATGTTCCTGTCGTCGTTCAGCGTGACCCTGCTGGCACTCTGGGTGATCGTCGGCCCCGATCCCTGGTACACGCCCCAGTACCTGATCCCCCTCCTCGGCATGCTGCTCGGCAACACCATGAACGGCATCGCCATCAGTCTGGACCAGCTCACCCGTGCCGCCTGGCAGCAGAGAGCCGTGATCGAGGCCCGGCTGATGCTAGGCCACGACTGGGGACTGGCCATCGAGGACTTCCGGCGTGACGCCCTGCGCTCCGGGCTCATCCCCATCATCAACGCCATGACCACAGCCGGGGTGGTGAGCCTGCCGGGGATGATGACCGGACAGATCCTGGGTGGCACTCCTCCCATGGAGGCGGCAAAGTACCAGGTGATGATCCTGTTCCTGATCGCGGCCGGCACCGGCTTCGGCGCCGTGACCGCGGTCTGGATCGCCTCCCGTCACCTGTTCGACGAGCGCCAGCGCCTCCGTCTCGATCGCCTGGCCCCGGCCAGAGGCGGCTGACAGGCCGGCGGGCGTCCGGAGCCCGAGCACTAGCTCTCCCAGCGATTGGACGGAATACGCCGCAGATGGATGTGCCCGGCGAGCCGGATCGTTGGGCGGGCGAGGAACTGGACGCTCCCGACGATGAAGAACCATACGCCCGCCCGCTCCATTGACGGATAGAGGAAGAGCACGCTGCCGACCAGGAACCAGATGGCGATCAGAAAGTCGTTGACGATGCTCATCACCTCGTAGCGTCGTCGGATGACGAGCTGCTCCCGGCCCAGAGTGATCGTGATCGGATTGTCGGGGTGCTGCGTTGCGCTCATCTCCGCTCCCGTATTGCGCTTTGGTCACGGCTCCCATTTTCGGCTCCCGGGAGGGGTCAGTGGCAAGCCGCGGCGGGCGCGTTGTTATCCTGGGGGCCCCGACAGCGGCTGACCGACACGCAGGAGCGCCATGATCCGATCCCCGACACCCCGGCTGCCCCTCCTGCGCGGTCCCGAGCTGTCCCTGCTGTTGCTCATTCTGGTGCTGTCGGCGAGCCTGTGGGCATTCGCGAAGCTCGCCGACGAGGTCATGGAAGGAGAGACCCGCGCCTTCGACCGGGCCGTGCTTCTGGCCATGCGCGAGCCCGATGACCCCGCACAGCCGCGGGGCCCCGCGTGGCTGGGGGAGGCCATGAAGGATATCACCGCCCTCGGCAGCATGACCGTGCTGACGCTGGTCACGCTGGCGGTGGCGGGCTACCTGTGGCTCGTCGGGCGGGCCCGCCTGGCGCTGATCCTCGCCCTGTCGGTCGCCGGCGGCGCCGCACTCGCCTTCGGCATGAAGTCGTTGTTCGATCGGGGGCGGCCGACCATCGTGCCGCATATCGTCGAGACCGTGACCGCGAGCTTTCCCAGCGGCCACTCCATGATGTCGGCGGTGGTCTACCTCACCCTCGGCGCCCTGCTGGCCTCCACCCACGAGCGCCGCACCGAGCGCGCCTACCTCATCGGGGTGTTCGGCGGTGTGGCCGTGCTCGTGGGCACGAGCCGGATCTACCTCGGCGTGCACTGGCCCACGGACGTGCTCGCCGGATGGTCTGCGGGGGCTGCCTGGTCGATGCTGTCCCTCCTTGCGGCGAAGCTCACTTCCCCGCGGGCGCCCTGACGGCCGGGCCACGGCCTGAGGACGGTCGGTGTCGCGGCAGCTGGATCAGGGGCGCCGGGCGCCATGCCCCGCGACCGCGCCCGGCCGTCGTTTCCCCGAACGAGGGCGGGCAACGCGGTGACGCGGTTCACGCCGCCAGCCGAAGATCTACGGGGCGGGCCCACCGGTCTGCTATGCTTTTCGCGACCTGCCAGCGAAGGGACTCGAGAGTCTGCGGACAAGCAACCGGCTCGAGATCCCCGCGATCCATGACCTTTCCCGACAGCGCGCTGAACGACCTTGCCCGCTGCGATACCGAGCACGCCGTGCAGCTTGCGGACCGCGTGTGGTGGGTTGGTCATCGGCTCGCGAACGACGCGTTTCAGTGCCATGTCTATCTGATCGAGCAGGGCCGGAGCTCCGTCCTGATCGACCCGGGCTCCCGCCTGACCTTCGATCACACCCTGCGGAAGGTCGAAGAGGTGGTTCCCTTTGCGGACATCCGCTATTTCGTCTGCCACCATCAGGACCCGGACATCGCCGCCGCCCTGCCCTTCATCGATGAGCTCGTCGGCCGCGACGACGCAGTCATCGTCACGCACTGGAGGGCCCGGGCGCTGCTCAAGCACTACGGCCTTCGGCTGCCCTTCTGGCTGATCGACGAGCACGACTGGCGCCTCGAGCTCGAGGACCGTGAGCTGAGCTTCGTGTTCACTCCCTACGCCCATTTCCCGGGGGCGTTCTGTACCTTCGACCAACGCTCCGGAATCATGTTCTCCAGCGATCTCTTCGGCGGCTTCACCGAGGAGTTCTCACTGCTGGCCGGGGACGAGAGCTATTTCGAGTGCATCCGGCCGTTTCACGAGCACTACATGCCGAGCCCGGACATCCTCGACTACGCCATAGCGGCGATCGAGCAGTATCCCGTGCGGATGATCGCGCCCCAGCACGGCTCCATCATTCCGGAGCCGCTGGTCGGACCCATCTGCGCCCGGCTCCGCCACCTCGACTGCGGGATCTATCTCTATGCCCGGGGCGATACCGACGTGGCGCGCCTGTCGCGGCTCAACCGCAGCCTGCGAGAGATCAGGGAGACGATGACGCGCTACCGCGAGTTCAGCGACATCGCGATCCACCTCCATCGGCTGGTCAGCAGGACCCTGCCCGTCCGCGAGATCCGCTACTTCGCCCGCTCGGACGGGGGCGCCGTGATCGGCTTCGGGCCGGCGGACGGCTATGCCGGTCGGCGGGAGCAGCCCCCTGTTGCCGTCGCTGCAGTGCTGGGCATGGATCGGGGCCGGTGGCTCTCGGGGTCCCGGGAAACCGGCGGCCCGATGGCGGCCGGCTATCGGCTCGCGCCGACGGACTCCGGCTCTGCGCTCATCATTCCGCTGTTCTCAGCCGAGGCAGGCGTTGCCGAGGGCGTGGCGGTCATGGAGCTGCAATCCGGCGCCCCCATCTCGCCGGAGAGCGAGGAGATCATCGAGCAGCTGACCGGTCCGCTTCAGGTGGCGCTGGAGCGGGAGGTCCTGCACGAGCAGATCGACCGACAGCGTCGCGCCGCCTACGAGCGCTCCATCCGGGACCCGCTGACCGGACTGTTCAACCGCTTCTACATGGCCGACGTGGTGGAGCGGATGTGCAGCCTCCACGACCGCGATCCCACCCAGGCGGTGGGAGCGATCCTGGTGGACATCGACCATTTCAAGGACGTCAACGACCGCTGGGGGCACCTTCGCGGCGACGAGGCGTTGAGGCATCTGGCGGGAATCCTTTCGCAGAACATTCGCTCGACCGATGTGGCGGTCCGACTCGGGGGCGAGGAGTTCGCGATCTTCAAGCCGGGCGCGGACGGGGCGAGCCTGCAGGCGGTCGCCGAGCGTATGCGCGCGGCCGTCGAAAACGCGCCTCTGCGGGCCGAGACCGACTCGCCGCTGCAGCTGACCATCAGCGCCGGCGTTGCAATCCGGGGGGCGCGCGAGCCCCTCGAGGACCTCATCGGGCGGACGGACGGGGCGCTGTACCGCGCCAAGCGAGCCGGGCGAAACCGCGTCTGCATGGCCGAGATGCCCGCCTCGCGCGGGGGGGAGGGTCGGCAGCAAGGCGAGCCCGACGCGGCGAGTCCCGGGCCTGGCGCGGACGACCGCCGCGCCGACTGAGGCCCCGAGGCGCGCAGCCGGGGGAGCGCCGGGCGGATGGGGCGCGGGTATACTGTCGCCGACGAAAGCGGGAGACGTGCGATGCCCACCGTGGCTCTGGTCAGCAACAAAGGGGGATCAGGCAAGACGACGCTGTCGATGAACCTGGCGGCGGGGCTCTCGCGCCGCGGATCCACCGTGCTGCTGGATGCCGACCCCCAGGGCTCCTCCGCCCAGTGGGCCATGATCGCCGACGAAGCCGGCATCGTCGAGAGCGGAGTCGTGCCGGCGCACGAGGCGGTCGGGGATCGAATCGAGGAATACCGGGATCGCTGCAACTACCGTCTGGTGGACTGCCCGCCGTCGATCCATGCGCCGCAGACCCGATCTGCGCTCGAGTACGCAGACATCGCCCTGATTCCGGTCCAGCCTTCCCCCGTCGACCTCTGGGCGACCGCCCACATCGCGCGGGTCGTGGAGCAGGTCCGCGAGGGCAACGGAAAGCTGGCCGCCTTTCTGATCGTCAATCAGCTCGAGTCGCGGACCCTGCTCTCGAGGCTGGTGGGCAGCACCCT
>JASFUT010000272.1:0-4673 GCA_050050175.1 Chromatiales bacterium | reverse complement strand
GGTCCCCCTCGACAGAACGCGTCCCAGGGGTTATCCATGACGGACACGGGGCCGGCGCAGCGGCCCGGGGGCGCGACTGTCAGGGTCGTGTGGGAGACGGACGGCCATGAAGAAGGAACGCTTCCGCGCCAGCGTGGGCGCCATGATCGTCGACCGGCGAGGCAAGGTGCTCGCCTGCGACCGGGCGGACGTCCCGGAAGAGGCCTGGCAGATGCCCCAGGGCGGCATCCGCCGGGGAGAAGAGCCCCTGGAGGCCGTCTGGCGCGAGCTGGCGGAGGAGACCGGCCTGGCGCGGGACGCGGTGGATCTGATCGCGGAGCTTTCCCGCTGGATCGCCTACGAGCTTCCCGAGCCTTATCGCAGCCGCAAGACCGGCCGCGGCCAGGTCCAGAAGTGGTTCCTGTTCCGGGCGCGCGCCCGCGCGCCCGACGCGAGGCCCGATGGGGCCGAGTTCCGCGCATGCCGATGGATGGCGCCGCAGGACCTGCTGCGGCAGACCGCGGATTTCCGCCGACCGGTCTACAGCGAAGTGTTCGATACCTTCCTGCCCCTTCTGGGCCCGCGTCGAGGCGACCTCTAGTCGCCGATGGCCCCGGCCCGTTCCGCCGGGGACACGCCATCTCCCTGGAACTCCCCGGGGCTGAGGACGCCGTTGCCGTCCCCGTCCAGCTCCGCGAAGCGCCCGGACAGCCGCGGAAGGACTCCCGCCTCCCGCGGCGAGAGGGCGCCGTCCCCGTCAAGATCCAGCGCCGCCATACAGGCCATGGCCCGATCCTGACTCGGGACGTCCCGATCCTGGCAGATCGCCGGGACGCCTCCTGCGCGCGCCCCCGGGGACGCCACCAGCGCTGCACCCAGCAGCAGGATTGCACCGAAACTCATTGCGAAGCTCCTCACGGGTGATGCGGCCGGTCAACGTTGCCGGCTTCGCCATTGCCTGCACGGATCCAGAAGCAACATCCCTGCCACGCGGCCCATAAGATCGATGGTACGATTTTCGCTGGTCTTGCCTGTGCCAAGCCGGGAGGAAAGCGCCTTGGTCCGATTACCACTTCGGGGCGTAGCCCGCTTCTGTATCGTCCTGCTCGCGCTCGCGGCGGCTGCGAGCCACGCGGAATGCCCCGGGTCTCTCGCGGTGCAGGTGCTCGGCTCGGGTGGACCGCGCACCGAAAGCGCCCGGGCCAGCTCAGGCTACCTGATCTGGATCGACGGACGCTCCCGGGCCCTGATCGATGCGGGCGGGGGTACGTTCGTGCGCTTCGGCGAGTCTGGAGCCGCCGTCCGGGATCTGGAATTTGTCTTCCTGACCCACCTGCACGCCGATCACGCCGCCGAGCTGCCCGCGCTGCTGAAGAGCGCCTATTTCAGCCCGCGCAGGCGGGCGCTTACCCTTATCGGGCCCACCGCGGGCGGGAGCTACCCCGACCTGGAGGGCTTCCTCTCCGGCCTGTTCGGAACGCAGGGGGCGTTCCGCTATCTCGGAGGCTATCTCGACGGAAGCGACGGCCTGTTTCGTCTCGAGCGGGTGACGCTCGACGCCGAGCACAAGCAGCCCGGCTCGATCGAGCCGCGCGGCGGCATGGCGCTCACTGCCATGGGCGTGACCCACGGCCCGGTGCCGGCACTGGCCCTGCGCGTGGAGCACGGGGGCGGCGTGGTCGTCTTCAGCGGAGACCAGAACGGCGACGACCCCGCGTTCGAGCGGCTGGCACAGGGGGCCGACGTGCTGATCATGGACTACGCGGTGCCCGAAGACGCCGGACCCGTCGCGAGAAACCTGCACGCCCTGCCGTCCGAGATCGGACGTATCGCCCACGGCGCCGACGTCCGCCACCTGGTGCTCAGCCACCTGATGCCCCGCTCGGAGAACGCCCTGGCGGCGAGCCTGGCCGGCATCCGGAAGCACTACAATGGACCGATCAGCGTCGCGCGGGACCTGACCTGCATCGACGTGGTCGCCGCAGATCAGCAACGTTGAGGGGCAGCCAGGCGGTGGATCGCGCCAACTGCTGGTCTCGCATACAACCTGGGCTATGCTTAGGGTGCGAGGAATAGACCTGGATCGAGCCTGGGACGGGGGGATTGGCATGTGATGTGCCTGTCGCATTACGTAAGGCGGAATCCGAGGGCTCGTTTCCGTCATCACCAATCAAGAACAGGAGGGCTATCAATGGGAATTCGCAAATTCGCCGCGGCTCTGATCGGAGCGGCGGCCTTTCTGGGCTTCAGCCCGACCACCTTTGCCGAGCAGACGCTGGACACGGAGGCGTTCTGGCACGCTCCTGACGACAGCTTCTGGATGACACGCTTCGGCGAGTGCTGGCAGACCATCGAGTGGCAGCCGGGTGACGTTGCCCCGGGGTGCGGCTACGTAGAGCCTGAGCCTCCGCCGCCCAAGATGGTCACGCGCAAGGTCGAGCGCACCATCAGCATGACGGCCGACGCCGAGACCTTCTTCGAGTTCGACAAGGCCGTGCTGACGCCGGCGGCGGACCAGAAGCTGAACGCGCTGATGGCTCAGGTGCAGCCCTTCGAGACGGTCAAGTCGGTGCAGATCGCCGCGCATACCGACCGCATCGGCAGCGAGGCTTACAACCAGGGGCTGTCGGAGCGACGCGCCGCAGCGGTGCGCAACTGGTTCGTCAACCACGGCATCAGTCCGGGGCTGATCACCGCCAACGCCTACGGCGAATCCAGGCCTGTGGTCACCTGTGAAGGTCAACGTGTCACCAAGGCCCTGATCGACTGCCTGCAGCCCAACCGGCGGGCGGAGATCGCAGTGACGGTGAGCCGCACCGAGGTCAAGTACATCGAGGAAATGGAGAAGTAACCGACCCGCCGAGCCCGCCCCGTCCGCCGGGCGGGCTCGGCCCCTCCCCAAGAGTTTCACACACCCGACACGCACGCTCGGGCCTCTCCACGGCCCCACCGGGTCCGACCGATCTGCCGGCCGGGTCGTCAGCGGGTCCGCTGACGGGCGTTCTCCCGCTGCGACCGGCACGGTCCTTGCGGGCTTGTCCCTTATCGAAGCCAACCCAGGCCAGGGGGCGCCCCGGCCCGTTCACCGGCGCAAATGCACCGCTGCCGGCGGCATTTGAGCCGAACGAATCGGACCCGGACGCCCGCGGCGCCGGGCGAGGAATGGATATGGCCGAGGACTTCGACGCGATCATCCTGGGCGCCGGACAGGCGGGTCCGAGTCTGGCCGCCCGCCTGACCGGCGCGGGCCTGCGCACCGCCCTGGTCGAGCGCAGCCGGGTGGGCGGCAGCTGCGTGAACTTCGGCTGCACGCCCACGAAGACCCTGGTGGCCAGCGCCCGTGCCGCCCATATGGCGCGGCGCGCCGCGGCACTCGGGGTCCAGGGATGCGGGCGGGTCGAGGTCGACATGTCCGCCGTCAAGGCCCGCAAGGACCGAGTGGTCGCCGAATCCCACGACGGCCTGCGGGACTGGCTGGAGCACATGAAGGGACTCAGCCTCCTGCACGGACACGCCCGGTTCGAGGGCCCGGGGGAGATCCGGGTGGGCGACGATCTGCTCCGGGCGGAGCGCATCTTCATCAACACGGGAGCGCGGGCGCGGATCCCCGACTTACCGGGCATCGATTCCGTGCCCTATCTCACGAGCTCGGGCATGATGGACATCGACGCCCTCCCCCCGCATCTGGTCGTGCTCGGCGGCGGCTACGTCGCGCTGGAGTTCGCCCAGATGTACCGTCGTTTCGGTAGCCGCGTCACCCTGGTGGAGCGCGCCCCCCGCCTGGCCTCCCCGGAGGACCCGGACGTCTCAGAGGCGCTGCAGGCCATCCTCGAGGACGAAGGCGTGGAGATCCGGCTCGCGAGCGAGGCGTTGGGCGTCGAGCGGAGGGACCACTGGGTGGCCGTCCGCGTCAGGACGCCCGCGGGGGAGGAGACCCTGCAGGGAAGCCACCTGCTGCTCGGTGTCGGGCGGGTGCCGAACAGCGACGACCTGGGCCTGGAGTCTGCGGGCATCGAGACGGACTCCCGGGGCTATATCAGGGTCGACGACCGCCTCGAGACCGGGGTGCCGGGGGTGTGGGCGCTGGGCGACGTCAATGGTCGGGGGGCGTTCACCCATACGGCCTACGACGACTACGAGATCGTCGCAGCGAATCTGCTCGACGGGGCCGACCGTAAGGTCTCCGAGCGCATCCCGGCCTATGCGCTCTACACCGATCCCCCGCTCGGGCGGGTCGGCATAAGCGAGCGCGAGGCGCGCGAGTCCGGCCGTGCGGTGCTGGTGGGCTCCCTGCCCATGAGCGGCGTCGCCCGGGCCCGCGAGCGCGACGAGACCAGCGGCCTCATGAAGGTGCTCGTAGACGCCGACACGCGCAGGATCCTGGGCGCGGCCGTCCTGGGCATCGGCGGCGACGAGGTGATCCACGTGCTCATGGCCCTGATGTACGCCGACGCCCCCTACACCCTGCTGAAGCGGACGATGATGGGCATTCATCCGACCGTCAGCGAGCTCCTCCCGTCGCTGGTCGACGAGCTGCGGCCCCTGGATCCGCAGGGCGGCAAGGGAGACGAGACGGGATGACACCGACGATGCGCCCTGCAGACAGGGCCGCGGCCCATGCCCCCCAGCGGGAGATGGCAGACCTGGCCCGATTTGTGCATCGAACATTCTCAGCCTGACGGCGACCGGCCGTC
>JASFUT010000271.1:0-4686 GCA_050050175.1 Chromatiales bacterium | reverse complement strand
GTCGGTGGACTACCTCCCGGGAAGCGTCGATGCGGCGGACCTGCGCTCGGCCATCGAGGAGGCCGGCTACCAGGCCGAGGCTTCGGCGTCCGAGGCGCCGGCGGAGGAGCCGTCGGCAGACCCGGGCCTGCAACGGGACCTCCTGGTCTCCGCCACCCTGACGGTCCCGCTGGTGCTGATCGCCATGGGACCGATGATGTCCGATGCCCTCGCCCGCTCGATGCTCGGCGTCATGCCCGCGCCCGCCTGGCACTGGCTCGAGTTTCTGCTCGCCACACCGGTGCAGTTCTACGCCGGCCGGCGCTTCTATCGCCAGGGCTATGCCGAGCTGCGCCACCTCAGCCCGGGGATGAGCTCGCTCATCATGCTCGGCAGCTCCGCCGCCTGGGGCTACTCCACCCTGGCGCTGGTGGCTCCCGCCATCTTCCCCCAGGGAACGGCAGTGCTGTACTACGAGGCCTCGGCGGCGATCATCACGCTGATCCTGGCGGGCCGCTACCTGGAGAGCGCGGCGCGGGGGCGCACCTCCTCGGCCATCCGCAAGCTGATGCGCCTGCAGCCCGCCCGGGCCCGGGTAGTGCGCGACGGCCAGGACCGGGACATCCCCATCGACGAGGTGGCTCCGGGGGACCTGATCGTCGTGCGTCCCGGCGAGCGCATACCGACCGACGGGCGCATCGCCGACGGCACGAGCTATGTGGACGAGTCCATGATCACGGGCGAGTCCGTCCCCGTGTCCAAGGGTCCGGGAGACGAGGTCACCGGGGGCACGGTCAACGGCGCCGGCGGCTTCAGGTTCACCGCGGAGCGGGTGGGCGGGCACACGGTGCTCGCCCAGATCGTCCGCATGGTTGAGGAGGCCCAGTCGAGCAAGCCGCCCATCCAGCGCCTTGCCGACCGTATCGCGGCGGTATTCGTGCCGATCGTCATGGCCGTGGCGACGCTGACCTTCCTCGTCTGGCTGGGCCTCGGGCCCGAGCCGGCCCTGAGCCACGCCTTCGTGGCCGGTGTGAGCGTGCTGGTGATCGCCTGTCCCTGCGCCATGGGACTGGCCACGCCCACCGCCATCATGGTCGGCACGGGGCGCGGCGCGGAGATGGGGGTGCTCTTTCGCAAGGGCAGCGCGCTCGAGCGCCTCGCACGCGTGGACACCCTGGTGTTCGACAAGACCGGCACGCTGACCGAAGGGCGTCCCGCCGTGAGCGGCCTGCGGGCGCTCGGGCTCGGCGAAGAGGAGTTGCTGGCGCTGGTCGGCAGCCTGGAGCGGCGCAGCGAGCACCCCCTGGGCCGGGCCCTGGCCGAGGCGGCCGACGTGCGCGGGGCCCCGGCGCACGAGGTGGAGTCGTTCCGGGCGGAGACCGGGAAAGGCGTGGAAGGCGTGGTGGACGGCCGTCGGGTTCAGGTCGGCTCGGCGCGGTACATGGACGGGCTCGGGGTGGCCGCCGACGAGGCCCGCCCGATCGCCGCCGATTGGTCGCGCGGCGGAGAGACCGTGGTGTTCGCGGCGGTCGACGGGCGCATGGCGGGCCTGTTCGGGGTGAGCGATCCGATCAAGCCCGGGGCCGCCGAGGCGGTGGGAGCCCTGAAGGCCCTGGGTCTGGAGGTGGCCATGCTCACCGGCGATCATGCCCGGACCGCAGAGGCGGTGGCCGCGCGGCTGGGTATCGACCGGGTCCTTGCACAGGTGCTGCCCGACGGCAAGGCGGCGGAGATCGGAAGGCTGCAGGCCGAGGGCCGCACGGTCGCCGTCGCCGGGGACGGGATCAACGACGCCCCCGCCCTGGCGCGGGCCGACGTCGGCATCGCCATGGGCACGGGAACCGACATCGCCATCGAGGCGGGCGATCTGGTCCTCATGGCGGGCGACGTGGGCAGGATCGTCGACGCCGTGCGGCTGGCCCGGCGCACCCTGCGGACCATCAAGCTCAATTTCTTCTGGGCCTACGCCTACAACGTGGCCCTGATCCCGCTGGCCGCCGGGGCGCTCTACCCCGTCTTCAAGCTGATGCTAAGCCCCGTGTTCGCGGCGGCGGCCATGAGCGTGTCCAGCCTGTTCGTGGTCTCCAACAGCCTGCGGCTTCGAGGGTTCACGCGCGCGCCAGAGGCGGGCTGATGGCTCAAGGGCGGAAGTCCACCGCCCGGATGGGCTGGCCGTCGCGGTCGAACGCCTCCCAGAGCTCCGCGTAGGTCCGACCATCCACGGGATGACGCTCGCGGGGCGCCACCTCCGCCAGGGGCCCGAGCACGAAGGCGTATCTCAGGATTTCGTCACGCGGCAGCTCCAGGCCCGGTCGGCTGATCACCCGGTCGCCATAGGTCAGCAGGTCGATGTCGAGCGTCCGAGGCGCGAACTTCTCCCCGCCGCGCCGGCGACCGTGCGCCGCCTCGATCGTCCGCATACGGGTGTTGAGGTCGTCCACGGAGAGATCCGTATCGAGCCCCACCACCATGTTGTAGAAGGCATCGCCCGAGAAGCCCACCGCCTCGCTTTCGTAGACGCGCGACAACCTGAGCGCGCCAAACTCCCGGCGGAGGCTGGCCAAGGCCCCGGCGATGTTGTGCTCCCGCTGGATGTTGCTGCCGATGCTGAGCCAGATCCGCGGCATGATCAGCGCCCGTGGCCCGCGTCGGGAGCGCCGCTCACCGGCGCTCGCGCTCGATGATCACCCCCACGTCTCGCGCGCCCCGAACCGCGCCCTGCTTGTTGAGGGTGAGCCGCACCCAGGGCACATCGAACTCGTCGACAATGATCGCCGCGCAGCGCTCGGCCAGGGTCTCCACGAGCTGAAACCGGCTCTCGCCGACGAACTGGATCAGACGCTTGGCCACGGCCTTGTAATTGAGCGTGTCCTCGATCCGGTCGGTGGCGGCGGCGCGGGCGATGTCCGCGCCCATCTCGAGATCCAGCACCACCACCTGCGTGGTGCGGCGTTCCCACTCGTAGATGCCGATGATGGTCTCGATGCGAAGATCGCGCAGAAATACGATGTCCATGGGGCCTGGGGTCGGCATGGGGTCAACGTCATGGTACAGCGCTTCTCCGAGGTATTGCCATGTTCCAGGGCACCACGAATGGCGGCGGGTTGACCCCCGCCAACGGCGGCAATGACAATGCCGCACTCGCGTCACGGCCGGAGCCTTTGACCAGATGATCGTGGAGCTCGCCCTGGTGATCGGGGGCTATCTGCTGGGCTCGATATCCAGCGCCATCCTGGTGTGCCGCCTGGCGGGGCTGCCGGACCCGCGCACGGAAGGGTCCAACAACCCCGGAGCGACCAACGTGCTGCGCATCGGCGGCCGCAAGGCCGCGGCACTGACGCTGTTGGGGGACATGCTCAAGGGGCTGATCCCCGTGTCGGCGGCCCACCTGGCGGGAGTCGGCACGGCCTGGATCGCCGCCACCGCGCTGGCCGCGTTCCTGGGCCACCTCTACCCGGTGTTCTTCGGATTCCGCGGCGGCAAGGGAGTGGCCACAGCGCTGGGCGTCCAGCTCGGGCTCATGTGGCAGATCGGAATCACCGTGGCGGCCTTCTGGCTGTTCATGGCCAAGGTCGTGCGCATCTCCTCGCTGTCGGCCCTGGTTTCCATGGCGCTGGCGCCGATGGTCGTCTGGTGGTTCTGGCCCGAGCCCGCGATCGTCGCTGCGCAGCTGCTGATAACCCTGATCCTGTTCTGGCGTCACCGCACGAACATCCGGCGCCTGATCACCGGCGAGGAGACGCGCATCGGCGGGCCGGGGGACCCCGCCGCCTGAGCGGGAAGCCGGCGGCCAGGGGGCTCGCCGGCCATGCCCGGCGCACGCCCGATCTGCGCGGGTCGCTCTGCCGGACGGTCGAAAACCGAGGCCGGCGGGAGGCCCCCTAGACGGCCTCCAGCTCGGTCATCGGCCAGCGGGCGACGGCTCCGAAGCCGAGAGGCTCCCCACCGCCCGCGCGCAGGCGCTGCCAGCCGGCGTAGGCGACCATGGCCCCGTTGTCCGTGCAAAGCTCCGGGCGCGGGAAGCAGGCCCTGCCGCCCTCGGCCGCCATAGTCTCCGCAATGCGGTGGCGCAGTCGCCGGTTAGCGCTCACTCCGCCCGCAAGCACCAGGGTGCCGGCACCGGTCTCCCGTATCGCCCGGCGGCACTTGATGTTCAGGGTGTCCACTACCGCATCCTCGAACGCCCGGGCGATGTCGGCCCTCGTCTGCTCGTCGGCCTCGCTGGCGAGGGCCGTGCGCAGCGTATTCAGCACAGCGGTCTTGAGCCCGCTGAAGCTGAAGTCGAGCCCCGGACGGTCGACCATGGGGCGGGGGAAACGGAACCGTCCGGGGTCGCCGCGCTCGGCCAGGCGCGCGAGCTCCGGACCGCCCGGGTAGGGCAGGCCGAGCAGCTTGGCCGTCTTGTCGAAGGCCTCGCCTGCGGCGTCGTCCAGGGACTCCCCGAGCATGCGGTAGCGGCCGACTCCCTCGACCGCGACCAGCTGGGTGTGCCCCCCGGAGACCAGCAGGGCCACGAACGGAAAGGCGGGCGGATCGGGCTCCAGCATAGGAGCGAGCAGGTGGGCCTCCATGTGGTGGACCGCCAGCGCCGGGACGCCCCAGGCCCATGCCAGGGAACGGCCCACGGCGGCCCCGACGAGCAGGGCGCCGATCAGGCCGGGACCGGCCGTGTAGGCCAGGCCGCCGATGCCGCCCCGGCCGGTACCG
>JASFUT010000270.1:0-4718 GCA_050050175.1 Chromatiales bacterium | reverse complement strand
ACGCGGGATTGCCATCGCGACCCTGACTCGGCTCTTTGAGCGCGTCCCGGAGTCGTGAAGTCACTGCCCGCAGCACCTCCAGTCGGGCGAGCTTCTTGTCGTTGCCCGGGATCAGCAGCCAGGGCGCCTCCTCCGTGCTCGTGCGAACCACCATCTCGTTGACCGCGATCCTGTAGTCTCCCCATTTCTCGCGATTGCGCCAGTCCTCGTCGGTGATCTTGTGCTGCTTGTAGGGCACACGCTCGCGCTCCTTGAAGCGCTCGTACTGCTCGTCCTGGCTGATGTGCAGCCAGAACTTCAACAGGACGACGCCGCTCTCGGCGAGCTGTTGCTCGAACCCGTTGATCTCGGCATAGGCCCTTCGCCACTCGGGCTCGGAGGCGAATCCCTCGACGCGCTCCACGAGCACCCGCCCGTACCAGGACCGGTCGTAGACCGTGAGCCGGCCGGCGCGGGGAATGTGGCGCCAGAAGCGCCAGAGGTAGTGGTGGGCCTTCTCCTCGTCGGTGGGGGCGGCCACCGGCAGGGTGCGGTAGAGTCGGGAATCGATCGCGTTGGTGAGGCGTCGGATGGCCCCGCCCTTGCCCCCCGCGTCCACGCCCTCGAAGACCAGAACCGTGGAGCGTTCAGACTTGTAGGCCTGCCAGGCCAGCTCGTTGAGCTCCTCCTGCAGGGTCTTCAGATCCTCCTTGTAGGTGTTCGGGTCGTGCGTTTTCGACAGATCCACCTGATCGAGCACCGTTACCGTGGCCGACTCAGAGGCCGGAGGATTAGGGCCGTGCGCCGGCGGCTCCGCGCAGAGGGGAGGGGGCGACTCGAGCCGCGTGCTCAGGATGGTGAGCAGGGTCCGACCGACGGTCAGGTCGCGGTAGCGCTTGTCCGTCGCCTCGATCAGATACCAGGGGGAGATGCCCGAATCGGTCTGGCGGATGACTCGCTCGGCGACATGCTCGAACCGGCTGTAGTGCTCGGAGAAATCCTTCTTTTTAGGGGGGAGCATCTTCCAGCGGCTGCGATCGTCGCGGGAGAGCTCGTCCAGCCGGCCGCGCTGGTCCGACTCCGACATGTGGAACCAGAACTTGACCACCAGTGCCCCGTCTTCGGTGAGCATGCGCTCGAGGGCGCTGATCCGCGTGAGCTCGGCATCCAATTGCGTGTCGTCCCAACGGTCGAACATCCGGCACTCGATGGGCGTCTGATACCAGGCGCTGAACAGGATGCCGATCTCCCCCCGAGCCGGCATTGCCCGCCAGAACCGCCAGTAGCGCGGACGTTGCCGCTCCTCGTCGGTCTCGTCCCAGAAGGCGTGGGTCTGAACGCCCCGGGTGTCAAGCCATCCGTTCAGCCGGTTGACCACCTGACCCTTGCCGGCGCCTTCGACGCCGGCCATGATCAGGATCACCGGGATTCGGCTCTTGCGCAGCCGGCGCTGAGCACTGAGCAGCTCGGTGCGCAGGGCTGGCACTTGCTCTTTGAACTCCTCTTTGCCGATCGATCGGCCGAGCTTGCATCCTTCGAACATCGCAGTTCCTCGCGCGAGACCGTCGCTGCCGTCGGTCATCTTCTTGTAACCAGAGCCGACCGAAGGGTACAGCCTGCAGGCCCGGCCGTCGATCCGAAGCGGCCCGACAGCGGGCTGTCGGGCCTGCGGGCCGTGTCATGGCATGGGACGTCTCGGAGTGGAGGGGAGGGCGTGCCGCCGCGCCGGGCCGCCCCTACAACGGCGGATGAGGCGCACGCGGCGGGGGCGGTCCGTCCGCGGGATCCGGCTCAGCGGACCCAGGCACCCAGAAAGGCATGGCGATCGTCGGTGTGCTTCACCTTGTCGATCATTTCGGAGAGCTTGTCCCGAACCCGCTGTCCGCTCTGGGCGGCTACGGCGAGCCAGTCGTTGGCTGCGTCCACGTCCTGCTCTATGCCCCAGCCGTTGTGAAGCAGGATTGCCACGCTGATCTGCGCCTCCGAATAGCCTTCTTTGGCCAAGGGGAGCCAGATCTGGTAGGCATCCTGAAACCGGCCCTCGCGGGCCGCCCGGAGACCCGAATCGAAGATTATCTGATACGTCGTTCTGGTGAGCACGGTGACCTCCTCCAAGCTGCGCCGTCCATCTGGCCCTCGTTATCATCGCCCTTCTGGGCTCTGGCCGTGACCCCGCTGAGCGCTGGCGGGTCATCGCCGCGGAGACGATGCGGCCCTCTCCCTAGTTTGAAGATAGTCCCCCGGGCGGTGCCTCCGCAACCGGGTGGTGGTCCTCCCGGGAGAGCCAGCGTCCGTCAGCCCGGCCTGGCCGTCTCCGCGAGTAATGAAGAAAGAGAATTAGCTTTACTTACAATTTGTTAAGGCGTTCTTCTAAAAACTATTAGATCTTGGCCATGTGCCTGCAGCGCAGGCGATCGGCCAGAGAGGCGTCGGACGCAGCGGCCCGCGGCGATGCGGCCCAGCGGCCGCACGCATCATCGTCCGGACGTCCTTTCGAAACGGGACAGGATCTCCAGCGCGGCGTCGATGTCTCGCGGGCCGTTGTAGAAATGCGGGGAGAAGCGCACGCCTCCGCCCCTGGCTGCGCAGATGACTCCGTTCTCCATGAGAAAATGGTGGAGCACCCGGCTGTCGGCACCCTTCATTCGGAAGGTGACGATGCCCGAGCGCCGGGAGGGGGCTGCCGGTGACAGCAACTCAAGTAGCCTATTTTCTTCAATTTTTTCAAAAATATACGCTGTATTTCTAATTATATTATTATATATACGCTCCATGCCCGCCTCGTGGATGAAACCCAGACTCGCTTCGAGGGCGTGGGCCCCGAGCATGTTCGGGCTTCCACACTCGAAGCGCATGGCGGTTTGGGCCGGCCGCCAGGTCTGCTGGTCATAGTCCCCGGGACTGTCCACCATGTGCCAGCCGAATTCGTGCAGGGCGATGCGCTCGCGCAGCTCCGCCCGGCAATAGAACAGACCCAGCCCCTCGGGCCCGAGCAGCCATTTGTGCCCGTCCGCGGCGACGAAATCGGCGCCCACCGCTTGTACGTCGAACGGGACCGCGCCCAGGCTCTGAATGGCGTCCACGCAGAACAGGACTCCCTGGTCCCGGCAGAACGCGCCGACCCGTGCCAGATCGCTTCGGAAGCCTGTGGCGTACTGGACTGAGCTCAGAGAAATCAGGCGCGTGCGCCGGTCGCAGGCGGCAAGGAGGTCGTCCTCCGGCGAAGGGGAATGGCCGTCGAGAGGGACCTGCCGGACCTCCACGCCGCGGGCGGACAGCGATTCCCACACGATCCGATTCGACGGAAACTCCCCCTGGAAGATGACCAGATTGTCGCCCGGGCGCCAATCCAGACCGTAGGCGACCATGGAGAGGGCCTCTGAGGTGTTCTTGACGAGGGCGACATCCTCAGCCAGCGGCGCATTGATGAGGCGCGCCAGGTGCACTCTGAGGCGGTGCTCGACGTCGAGCCATTGCGGGTAAGCGGCCGCACCGCGGCGCCCGTTCTCCTCGGCAAAGCGCTTGACGGCCTCGACCGTACGCACGGGCCAGGGAGCGACCGCGGCGTGGTTGAAGTAGACGATGCCGGGGTCGATCGCGATCCCGTCGCTCGGCGTGGGAGGCATGAGTGCTGGCGGGCTCCGTGCGCGCAGGTCCTGAGCGGGCATTGTCGCGAAACACGCTCCCGGAGGAAAGACGCCCGCCGGGCCTCTTGCCCGCTCCATATGTGCGCATAATGTATATTATGTTAAATAGTACATCGATATGCTCCGCTGCAACTGCCCGCCTTCGCTCTTGGACGCTCCCGCCCCTGTCTCGCCCGTCGGGCGACGAAGACACCGCACACCCTAGCCTTCGGACCCTGCGGGAGGCGACGCCCCCCCTGGGAAGACCGGGGCGATGTCCCGGTAGATGGGATCGAGGTTGGACCGATAGCGCCGGGAGAAGTGGAAGGCCACGAGTTGTCGGACGTCCGCGGCTCTGGCGATCTCCCCGCAGGCCCGGGCGGTGAGATGACCCGTCAGGCGGGCCTGCGCGGCGTGGTCAGCGGCGAACGGGGCCTCGCAGAACAGCGTATGTGCTTTGCGCGCAAGGGCAACGAGGCGGCTTCGGTTTTGGGGCGTATCCGCGAAATCCGTTGCGTATACGAGCTTCAGCGGACCGGGCGGCGGCGGCATGACGAGACGCTGCGCCATCTCGGCGGCGTTGGGTCGCGCACCGTCGGGGAGCGGGATCTCCTGTTCGGGCCTGCCGGCCTGGAGAGCCGCTTTCAGGGCGCCGACCCAGGGTCCGGCGGGGAGGCCGAGGTCGCGCAGCCGCGCGGCGTCGATCGAGATCGGCCGGGTCTGGGTCAGCGCGTAGGCCATGACAGGGGTGCCGTGGTCGAGGGTGATGGCCTGGATCGACAGGTCGCGCTCCGCGCGCAGCACCCCGTCGCTGGACTCTTCACCCAGAAGCAACGGGGTCTGAACGCCGCAGGCCAGGTCGTAGCTCCTTGCGACGCCCTCCCCCTCGTGGAGCTCGACGATCCTGAATCCCGGCGCCCGGTCACCGATCCGGTCCCAGAGGATGCCGTTGATCAGCGACTGGATGTGCATCGCGATCCCCGGCGGCCCGTATATGCGGCAGGTTCTCGGCGAGCTGAGGCGGGCGCGCAGAAACCACAGGAAGCCTGCGATGTGATCGAAATGTGCGTGGGTCAAAAAGATGTCCGAGACCTGGTGCGCGATGCGGGCCGG
>JASFUT010000269.1:0-4746 GCA_050050175.1 Chromatiales bacterium | reverse complement strand
GAGCGCACGAGTTCCACGTCCATCCGGATGCTGGCGGGCACTGATCGCCCGCGTGCGGGACCCGACGGGACGCCCGCGCGGCGCCCCGGTTGCTCCGGGTCATCCGTGCGGCGGTTCACGGGCCCGGGCCGACGGTCGGGCCACCGGGGTCGAAGCGATAGCCGAGCATGTCCAGGTCACGGGCGAAATGCCGGGCCACCAGCGCGGCGGTCTCGTCGTTGTAGTAGCTGCGATAGTCGCGCTTGCGGTCGCCGGCGCGCCGCCGGTGCGGCATGGTGCGCTTCGGGATCCCGATGCGCTCGCACACGGTGGCGAAGTCGGCCTCCAGGCACTCGTAGCGACCTATGTAGTCCACCAGCACCTCGCCGTGGAGCCCTACCAGATAGTCCGACTGCAGCTGTATGGAAGTGTCCAGGTGATACTGGTACGGCCGCTCCGGGTCCAGCTTCCAGCGCAGGAAGCTGTCGAAGTCGTCGTGGCCCTCCATGAGCTGAGGACGCTCGCGCCGGATGTGGTGAAAGGAGCTGACCTGCAGGTCCCACGGGTTGCGGACGAAGGCGAACTTGAACAGGCTGTCGAACAGCTCCCGCGGCAATGACTCCCGGGCCAGGACGGCCTTGGCGTGGCGCGGCAGCTTGGTGCCGATCCGGTGGCCCGTGAGGTGGCTCAACCGGCTGCACAGATACATGGGCCAGTAGTAGGGATCGCGCCATCTCAGGCCCTGCAGGGCGGCGCGCACGCTCGTGCCGCCGGTCTTGGCGATGTGCACGAACAGAAATCGGTAGCGAACGGACAAAAGCACCTGTGCACTCCTCGGCTGCACGGGTCACCGCGGCGATGCGGAGGTCGCGGCGGCCCGAATTCGTCGTCTTCCCGGCGCCCTCCGGGTATCTGCTTCGATCTAGGCGCCCAGGACCTCCAGATAGCGTCGCGCGCTGGCCTCGGCCGTGTAGTCGGTTGCGGCGCTGCGGAGCTGCTCTGACGACGGGGGTGCTGCCAGCACCGCCATCATCGCCTGGGCCAGGGCCCGGTCGTCGCCCACCGGCACCAGGGGGGCGATGCGGCCCCCGTCGAGGATCTCGCGGGGTCCACTGGGGCAGTCCGTCGCCACGACCGGGGTCCCCAGGGCCAGCGCCTCGGTGAGCACGTTGGGGGAGCCCTCCCAGGCCGAGGACAGGACGAACAGGTGCGCCCGCCTCATGAAGGCATAGGGGTTGGGCGTGAAGCCCGGCATGTCCAGGTCGGGGGTGACGCCGAGCCGCTCGGCCAGCCGCTCGAGCTCGCCGCGCAGGCCGCCCTCGCCCAGGACGATCAGCCGGCAGCTCCGGCGATCGCGCACCCGGGCGAAGGCCCGGATCAGGGTGGCGAAGTCCTTCTGCCGGGTGAGCCGCCCCGCGGCGAGCACGACCGGCCGATCGGGCTCTTCGATCCAGGGGTGGCCGCAGGGCGCCCGGCTCTGCTCGTAGAGCGCCGGCGTGATCACCGGATTGTGCACCACGGTGACGCGTTCAGGGGGCAGGCCCGTGATCCGCAGGGTGTCCTCGGCGACGCCCCGGGAGACGGCAATCACGCGGTCCGCCCAGCGGTACATGAGCTTCATGGGCACCATTCGGGTCCAGCGCCGCCACCGGCCCCGTCCCTGCAGCGATGCCGACAGGTGGGTGCCCAGGCGGATGGCCACCCGGGTGTCGACCCGGGCGAGCGCCCGCGCCAGCAGGGCGATGCGGCCTGCGCGGTCCTTGGCGGCGAGGAGCACCGCCGGGCGTTCGCGCCGCAGGTAGCGGATCAGCGGCAGGAGACTGGTGGCGGTGTGCCGCGCTCCCAGGGGGACCAGGCGCACGGCGCCGGGCAGCTCGCGCAGGTGCTCGCCGCGTTGGCGGATCAGCAGCAGATCCACGGAGCGCCCGTCTCCGGCGATGGCCTCCAGCAGATTGGTCACCATGCGCTCGACTCCGCCCGCGCCGGAGAAGGAGATCAGCACCGCCAGACGCCCGGATGCCGCCGCTACGGGCTGCGTGGACTGGATCATGGACCGGCATTGTACCGCCGAACGGGCACGTGCCCGACGGAGGCCTCCCGGGGGATCAGCCCAGGTCCTTGGGGCGCTGCACGCCGAGCAGGCGCGCGCTGGCGCGCGAGAGGGCGCTCCAGTCGTCCGGCATCTCCAGGCGGGCCACCGCAGCGGTCGGAAGCAGCTTTCCGTCCGGAGGTGGCTCCACGGCGGCGTCGAGAAAGGTCACCAAGTCCTCGAGACCGGGGTTGTGCCCCACGAGCAGCACCCTTTCCGCCGACGGGGCGCAGCGCTCCAGCACGCCGAGCAGCTCCGATATCCCGCCGCCGTAGATGTCGGCCTCCCAGACGATGCTGTCGGTGTCGTAGCCCGTCTTTTCGCACACGCGTCTGGCGGTCTGCCGGGCCCGCCTGGCGGGTGAGCTCACCACGAGATCGGGCACCAGTGCCTCGCGCTTCAGCCAGGCGCCGATGCGCGGGGCATCCTTCTTGCCGCGTTTGGCGAGGGGGCGGTCGAAGTCCGATCCCGCGTCGTCGTCCCAGGACGACTTGGCGTGGCGCAGTACCAGAAGAAGTCTCGGCATGGATTGCCTCTCGGGTGCGATTGACGATGGTCGGCTCCGCACAGGATAGTTTTCCGCGCCCGATCCTCAAAGGCCGGGCGAGTTGATTTCGCCGGGGCGACCGCGTAGCGTGCCCGCAGGACCCACAGCCGATCCGATGCGTTCCGCGGAAGCCGACCCCATGTCCATGCAATGGCCGCAGCTGCTGTCGCGCGCCCGGCTGGGCGCCGAGGCGGCGCCGAGCCCCGTCACCGCACGCACCGACTTCCAACGCGATTTCGACCGCATCGTCTTCAGCTCGGCCTTTCGCCGGATGCAGGACAAGACGCAGGTCTTTCCGCTCTCCAAGGTCGACTACGTCCGGACCCGGCTGACCCACAGCCTGGAGTCCTCGAGCGTGGGCCGCTCCCTGGGCACCCTGGCGGGCGAGCAGATCATCGCCCGACACGGACTGGAGGGCTTCGAGGCCTCGGATTTCGGCGACATCTGCGCGGCCGCCTGCCTGGCGCACGACATCGGCAACCCGCCGTTCGGCCACTCCGGCGAGGACGCCATCCGCCACTGGGCGACAGCCGCGGAGTACGGGCGGCGGCGCGTGGCGGTCCTCGCCGAGAGCGAGCGCGAGGATTTCGCCAGCTTCGAAGGCAACGCGCAGGGATTCCGGATCCTCGGGCGACTCCAGAACCGGGACAACCGCGGGGGCCTTCAGCTCACCTGCGCGACTCTGGCCGCTTTCACCAAGTATCCGCGCGAGTCCTGGCTCGGCGGCGCTGCCCCGGCCGGGGTGAGCGCACGCAAGCAGGGCTTCGTGGCGGAGGACCGCCCGCTGTTCGAGGAGGTGGCGGCAAGGGTGGGGCTGGCCCGGCCCGATCCGTCGCGTGCCCTCTGGCATCGCCACCCGCTGGCGTTTCTGGTGGAGGCGGCGGACGACATCTGCTACCGGGTGATCGACATCGAGGACGGCTTCCGCCTCGGCTACCTCGGCCACAGGGAGGTGGTGGACCTGTTCTGGCCCATGCTCGGGAATCCGGGGCGCGAGGAGCGGCGGCTCAGCCGAATCAGCGGACAGAAGGAGCAGATCGAGTTTCTCCGGGCCAAGGTGATCAACGAGGCCATAGGGGAGGCGCTCGCCTGCTTTCTGGATCAGGAGAGTGCTATCCTCGCCGGTCGTTTCGACGAGCCCCTGCTCACCCGCATTCCCAGACGGCTGGAGATGGACCGGCTCCTGGAGGTGGCGCAGGAAAGGATCTACTGCGCACAGGAGGTGGTCGAGGTCCAGGCGGCGGGGTTCCAGGTGATCGGCGAGCTCCTCGAGCGCTTCAGCGAGGTGGTGGACGACATCGCCGAGCGCGGACCGGGAGCGACCGCCAGGAGCCGGATGATGGCCCGGCTGATCCCGGAGCAGTTCGTCGGCCCCGGGCGTTGCCCCTCGACCGGCCTGTACCGCCGGCTGCTGGGACTGACCGACTTCGTCTCCGGCATGACCGATTCCTACGCGGTCTCCCTGTACAAAAAGATTACCGGGATCTCATTGCCGGGTTGAGCCCATGGCACCGCCGACGGCTGTCCGGCTAGACTTGCGTCATCGGGCTGTGTGCGTTGTGCCGGGAGCGCCGATCGCATGGATGAGTTCCTGAGCTATTGTCGAGGCCTGGAGGCGGAGCAGCGCGCCTCCTGCCGTGCCATGTATCTTTGGAACGAGGCCCGCAACGGCAGGGCGATGCCGGGTCTCAGTGACGTCGGGTTCATCCAGACCCCGGACCTTACGGACAATCTGTTCGTCGTCGCCACGGGCAACGGCGGGGGTCGGTTCGTCGTCCGCCGCTCCTGCCGCCTGATCGCTCAGCTCTACGGTGGCGATCCGCTGGGCATCAGCCTCGGCGACGCGCTGCCGTCCCCGCTGGGCGAGCTCGCCATGGAGTGGTGCAACAACACGGTGCTCGCCCGCCAGCCGCTGTTCAACGGCGATGTGCTGCATCTCGGGGTGGACTTGGAGATCCTCTACCGGATCGCCTTCATGCCCCTCAGCCAGAGCGGCCAGCGCGTAGACCACCTGCTCGGCGCTATCAGCTTCCGTATGAACAGGGACTGACGATTGCGCCGCCGCAGTGCGCTTCGTCCGCATGCGCGCCGCCTGGCGGTTGACCTGCGATGGGTGTCGGTTAAGATGGAC
>JASFUT010000268.1:0-4747 GCA_050050175.1 Chromatiales bacterium | reverse complement strand
CGCAGTACACTAGGTCCAGCCCTTGATCCCCGGGGGATGCATGGCGCTTTCAGAGTTTTCCCTCATCGAGCGTTATTTCGCCGCCAACACGGCGCAGCGGGCCGACGTGGTGCTGGGTGTGGGCGACGACTGTGCCGTGGTCGAGGTGCCTGCGGGTCGGCGTCTGGCCCTCACCATGGACACGCTCGTCGAGGGCGTCCACTTCCTGCCGGACGTGGACCCGTCCGCGCTCGGGCACAAGGCGCTGGCAGTCAACCTCAGCGACCTGGCTGCGATGGGTGCCGAGCCGGTCTGGGCGACCCTGTCCCTGACCCTTCCCCGGGCCGACGAGGGCTGGCTTGCCGGGTTCTCCCGTGGCTTCTCGGATCTTGCCCGCCGCTTCGGCGTGCAGCTCGTGGGGGGGGATACCACCCGCGGGCCGCTCAGCATCACCGTGGCGGCCCACGGCCTCCTCGAAGCCACGGGCGAGCTGCGAAGGAGCGGGGCCGGGCCCGGTGACCTGATCTATGTCACCGGGTCGCTCGGCGACGCCGGACTCGCGCTGCTCGCCAGACAGGGCCTGTACGTCGACGCCGACGGGCTGGGCGGGCTCTTCGCGCGGCTGGAGCGCCCGGAGCCCCGGGTGGCGGAGGGCCTCGCGCTGCGCGGTCGCGCCTCGGCCGCAATCGACGTCTCCGACGGCTTGGCCGCCGATCTCGGCCATCTCTGCCGGGCCAGCGCCGTGGGTGCGACGATCCAGGTGGACCGGCTTCCCTGCTCGAGGCCGGTGCGCACCTATGTGGAGGAGACCGGCGACTGGTCCCTCCCCCTGGCGGCGGGCGACGACTACGAGCTTTGCTTCACCGTGCCCACCGCCCTGCAGGGCGAGGTCGAGGCACTCGCGGGATCGGTGCCGGGAGGCCTCACCTGGATCGGGATGGTCGAGCGCCAGCCGGGCGTGCGCTGCTGCTATCCCGACGGACAGACGGACGAGGCCCCCACGGGCTTCGATCATTTCGCGCTCCATGAGTGATGCGGCGCACCGCCACCGTCCTCCCGGACCCCGCTGGAGCGATCCTCTGCACCTTGTCGCCTTCGGCTTCGGCGCGGGTGCCTCGCCCGTGGCGCCCGGGACCCTCGGTACCCTCGTCGCGGTACCTCTCTGGCTGCTGCTGCAGCCGCTCGACCCCGGGCCCTATCTCGCCTTCCTCGGGCTGATGTTTCTGCTCGGCCTCTGGATCTGCGGCCGCACGGCCCGGGATCTCGGGGTGCATGATCACCCCGGGATCGTCTGGGACGAGATGGTGGGGCTCTGGCTGACCCTGTACCTGGCACCGCCCGGCTGGCAGGGGGTCCTGGGCGGGGTTCTGCTGTTCCGCCTGTTCGACATCCTCAAGCCCTGGCCCATCGGCTTCATCGACCGGCGCGTCCAGGGGGGACTGGGCATCATGCTCGACGATGTCCTCGCCGGTGCCATGGCCTGGATCGTCCTGCATGCCGGCCTCGTGCTGCTGGGGCCGGGACCCTGAACCCTGCGGCGGGCCCGTTGGGCGAGGGTGGAGGATGGCGTATGCTTGAACGAGGTACGTCGGGGAGCAGGGGCCGATGAGGCTGAGATCGCCATCCATTCCATTCGGGCGCGGCTCGGGCGCCGCTTGGCTCTGCGCGTTGTTGCTCCTCGCCGCCGGCGGGCAGGTCTGCGCACAGCAGATCCGGGTGCTCGCACTGTTTCCGGGAAAGGCGATGGTCTCCATCGACGGCGAGCGCCGGGTGCTCTCCGAGGGTGAGCGCAGCCCGGAGGGCGTGCTCCTGGTGAGCACGGACCCCGCCGGCGAGGTGGTGCAGGTCGAGGTCGACGGCCGACGGGAGACCCTTGGGCTGACCACCCAGGTCGGAGGCGGATTCGCGGAGCGCCAGGCTTCCGAGGCCCGGGTGTGGCGGAACAACTCGGGGGGCTACACGACGGTGGGCTCGATCAACGGGCGCATGGTCGACTTTCTCGTGGACACCGGCGCCACGGCGATCGCGCTCAGCGAGCGCGATGCGCGGCGGCTGGGGCTGCAGTATCGTCTGCAGGGGGAGAAGATCGGAGTGCAGACCGCCTCGGGAGCGGCCCGCGGGTACTCGGTGATGCTCGACAGCGTCCGGGTGGGAGATATCCGGCTGCGCCACGTGAAGGCGGTGGTGATCGAGGGCGATTATCCGAAGCAGGTCCTGCTCGGCATGACCTTTCTGGACCGGGTGCACATCGAGAACCGCGGCCGGGTCATGCTGCTCCGCACCAAGTTCGACTGATCGCGGCCTCGCAGGTCAGGCGGTGACCTTGACCGGCTCGCGCGTCTTGTCCCGCTCGATCATGGCGTACGCCGAGTGGTTGTGGATGGACTCGAAGTTCTCCGACTCCACCACATAGGCGCTGAACCGGTCGTCACGGTTGAGCTGGACCGCGACGTCGCGGACCACGTCCTCGACGAACTTGGGGTTGTCGTAGGCGCGCTCCGTGACGTGCTTCTCGTCGGGACGCTTCAGCAGCCCGTAGAGCTCGCACGAGGCCTGGGTCTCGACCAGCTCGATCACCTCCTCGATCCAGACGAATCCCTCGGTGCGCACTTGAACGGTGACGTGCGAGCGCTGGTTGTGAGCGCCCCGGTCGGAGATCTTCTTCGAGCAGGGGCAGAGACTGGTGACCGGGACCACCACCTTGATGAACATGATCGGCTCGCCGTGGTGGACCTCGCCGACGAGCGTCACATCGTAGTCCATCAGGCTCTTCACGCCCGAGACCGGGGCGGTCTTGCTGACGAAGTAGGGGAAGGCCATCTCGATGTGGCCCGAATCAGCCTCCAGTCGCTCGGCCATCTCCGTCAGCATGTCCTTGAAGGATTCGACGGTGATCTCCTTCTCGTGGCTGTTGAGTATCTCCACGAACCGCGACATGTGCGTCCCCTTGAAGTTATGCGGCAGGTTGACGTACATGTTGAAGCTGGCAACCGTGTGCTGCTCGCCGTCGCTGCGGTCCCGAACGCGCACCGGATGGCGGATCTCCTTGATCCCGACCTTGTTGATCGCGATCCGCCGGGTGTCGGCCCTGCTCTGGACGTCTTCGATCGGGCAGGAGGGGTCTGGGATCGGAGTCGCACTGCTCATCATTTGGCTTCCGGCCGTCGGCGTCACGACAGACGGCTCTCGCTTGAGTTCAGGGCTTTCCACCGGATGGTAGGCCTTCTTCCGGGAGGTGGACAACCGACAGTTCGCCGGGTTATGCGGGCCGCCGCGTCCAGGCTCAGCTAGCAAATAGCGTTCCATTATCCCCATGGCGGGGACCGATCGCAACCCGAGCGGCCCCGCGCTGCGCGTTGATTTCGCCCGGGCGGGCGGGTAAGCTACCGCGCTGACTTTTCACGGGAGGGCGGGATGCGCAAGCCACTGGTCGCAGGCAACTGGAAGATGAACGGAAGCCGCCGCAGCGTTGCGGAGCTGCTCGAGGGCATCAAGGCAGGGGTTGGCGAGATCAGCACTGCCGAGGTGGCCGTCTGCCCGCCCTTCGTGTACATCCCGGACGCGCAGTCACAGCTGTCCGGAACGTCCGTCGCCTGGGGCGGCCAGGACGTGTCCGTGCACGGGTCCGGCGCCTACACCGGCGAGGTGGCGGCCGCCATGCTCGCGGATTTCGACTGCACCTACGCGATCGTGGGGCACTCCGAACGGCGTACGTACCACGGCGAGAGCGACGCGCTGGTGGCGGAGAAGTTCGAGGCGGCCTGTGAGGCCGGACTGACACCCATCTTCTGCATCGGTGAGACGCTGGAAGAGCGTGAGCAGGGGGTGACCGAGCAGGTGGTGGGGCGGCAGCTGGACGCGGTCATCGAACGGCTCGGGGCGGACGGGCTTCGCAAGGGCGTGATTGCGTACGAGCCCGTATGGGCCATCGGCACCGGGCGCACGGCCACGCCCGAGCAGGCGCAGGACGTCCACGCGTACATCCGCTCGCGGGTCGCCGCTCAGAGCACCGAGGTCGCCGAAGGCATACGCATCCTGTATGGCGGCAGCATGAAGCCGGACAATGCGGCGGAGCTGATGGCGAAGCCGGACATCGACGGCGGTCTGATCGGCGGCGCCTCGTTGAAGGCGCAGGACTTCCTTGCCATCTGCAAGGCCGCCGACTGAACGATTCGGGATCGACTACGCAATGCATACGGTTCTTACGGTCTTCCACGTGCTCCTGGCCGTCGGCCTGGTCGCGCTCATCCTCCTGCAGCACGGCCGCGGGGCGGACGCCGGCGCGGCCTTCGGCAGCGGCGCGTCCTCCACGGTGTTCGGGTCACGCGGCTCGGCCTCTTTTCTCTCCCGCGCGACGGCCGCGCTCGCCACGGCGTTCTTCGTGACCAGCCTGGTGCTGGCCTACTTCGCCATGGAATCCCGGGAGCAGACCGATCTGATGGCGGAGCCCGCCGCGGTTCAGGCGCCCCGGAGCGAAACGGACATGCCCGACGTGCCCGCCGGATCGGGCGCCGACACCAGCGAGCTCCCACCCCCGCCGGCCTCCGGTGCGGCGGACAAGCCGGCTGCGGTCCCCGCCGGGGCTGCCCCCGAGGGCGGCGAATAAAGGCGTGACGGCGGGCGCCTTCCTTTATTATTATCCCGTGTACAGACAGGCCGAAGTGGTGGAATTGGTAGACACGCTATCTTGAGGGGGTAGTGGCGAAAGCCGTGCCGGTTCGAGTCCGGCCTTCGGCACCAGTTTGAGAACGATATCGCCGTGTCCGGC
>JASFUT010000267.1:0-4750 GCA_050050175.1 Chromatiales bacterium | reverse complement strand
CATAAGTGCCATGACGGCGTTGCAGCGCTTGACAAGGGCTTGCCATTGCCTACGCACTGCGCCTTGTCCTGACACTTATGGGGGGCTCTGAAAGCGCCAGTAACTGCGACGCAGTACACTAGAATGGTACTGAGGCGCCGGGCTGTCCTCGCGGCCCCCCGGCGCGCCCGGATCGGATGCTCGCAGGCCCGGCGCCCGAGCGGAGGAGAGCAGCGGTGAGCGAGGCAAGAGAGATGTCCCAGGACGAGGCCAGGCGCGCCGGGGCCGGGGCCGCGGAGCCTGCGCCCGAGGCGCCGGCGGAGTGGGACCTGGACGCCCCCGAGCTCTATCTCAACCGGGAGCTGACCTGGCTCGGCTTCAACAAGCGCGTGCTTCACGAGGCCGAGGACCCGCGCACGGCCCTGCTCGAGCGGGTGAAGTTCCTCGCCATCGTCAGCTCCAACCTGGACGAGTTCTTCATGAAGCGCATCGGCGGCCTCAAGCAGCAGGCCGGTGCCGGGATGACCAAGCTGACCGTCGACGGGCGCACTCCCCAGCAGCAGATCCAGGAGTGCCACGAGGCGGTGCGCGGCATCGAGCTGCACAAGCAGGAGATCCTGCATGCCCTGCTCGAAGAGCTGGCGGAGCGGGATATCCGCATCCTCCGGTACGCCGAGCTGAGCGATCAACAGCGCCGGGAGCTTCGCCAGTACTACTTCCGCGACATCTATCCGCTGGTCACGCCCCAGTCGATCGACCCGGCCCACCCCTTCCCGTTCATCTCCAATCTTTCGCTCAATCTGCTCGTCACGGTGCGTGACCCGAGCAAGAACGGCAAGATCGCGCTCACGCGCATCAAGGTTCCAGTCGGGCCGGACAGCCCGCGTTTCCTGCAGGTCGGCGACTCCACGCACTACGTGCGCCTGGAAGAGGTGATGGAGAACAACCTCGACATGCTGCTCCCCGAGATGGAGATCCTCTCGTGCGAGATGTTCCGGGTGACGCGCAACGCCAACACCGAGCGCGCCGAGGAGCACGCCGAGGACCTGCTCTCCATGATCGAGTCGGAGCTGCGCGAGCGACGCTTCGCGCCCATCGTGCGCATGGAGATCGAAGCGGGCATGGAGCCGGTGCACCGCGGCATGCTCGCGGCCGAGCTCGGACTCAACGAGCAGGAGGACGTCTACGAGCCGGGCTCCTGGCTGGCGATGCGCGACCTGTTCGAGATCGCCGCGCTCAGGGTTCCGGAGCTGCACGACCCGCCCCACGAGCCCATCGACCACTCCGATCTGATCGACACGCGCAGCATCTTCTACATCATCCGCGACGACGGCCCCCTGCTGCTGCAGCACCCCTACGAGTCGTTCGCCAACTCCGTGGAGCGTTTTCTCAAGGAGGCGAGCGAAGACCCCAAGGTGCGCGCCATCAAGATGACCCTGTATCGCACCTCGGGCGAGAGCAAGGTGGTCGACTACCTCGTTCGGGCGGCCCGCAACGGCAAGCAGGTGGCGGTCGTGGTGGAGCTCAAGGCACGCTTCGACGAGGCGGCCAATATCCGCTGGGCGTCGCGCATGGAGGAGGCGGGCATCCACGTCACCTTTGGCGTGGTGGGCCTCAAGACCCACTCGAAGATCGTCCTCGTCGTGCGCCGCGACTACAACGGCATCCAGCGTTACATGCACATCGGCACCGGGAACTACCATGCCGGGACGGCGCGCCTGTACTGCGATCTGGGGCTGCTGACCAACGACGCCGCTCTGGGCCAGGACGCCACGGAGCTGTTCAACTACCTCACGACCGGCTACACGCCCGAGCGCCAGTACAACAAGCTGCTGCCCGCGCCGCGGCAGCTCAAGCGCGCCCTGCTGAGCAAGATCCAGCGCGAGCGCGACTGGGTGCGCCGGGGCGAGCGGGGCGTCGTTCAGTTCAAGATGAACGCGCTGGAGGACGTCGACGTCACGCGGGCGCTCTACGAGGCGGCTCGCGACGGGGTGGTGGTGGACCTCATCGTGCGCGATACCTGCCGCTTCCGCCCCGGGCTGCCGGGGCTGTCGGAGAGCGCCAGGGTGATCAGCATCGTGGGCAGGTTCCTGGAGCACACCCGCATCTTCTACTTTCGCAACGGGGGCGAGGAGGAGTACTTCATCGGCTCCGCCGACTGCATGAAGCGCAACCTGGAGTCGCGGGTCGAGGTGGTCACGCCCATCGAGGCGCCGGCGCTGCGCGAGGACCTGCGCACCCTGCTGGACGCCCAGCTCGAGGATTATCGCGGTGGCTGGGAGATGCAGCCCGACGGCAACTATGTCCAGCGTCAGCCGCGCAACGACGCCGAGCAGGAGCACAGCCAGGAGAAGATGATCCGGCTGGCGAACGAGCGTCTGCAGAAGGCGAGCCGGCTGCAGAAGCGCCGGCGCCGCACCCCCTTCGGCGGCCGCAACCTGCGCTGACGTCCGGTGCGGGGCAGCCTGCCCCGACCCTCAGGCGAGCAGTCGTTCCAGTATGCGCCGGTAGACCGCCGAGAGCCGGTCAAGGTCCTCCACCGCGACGCACTCATCCACCTGGTGGATGCTCGCATTCACCGGCCCCAGCTCAAGCACCTGGGCCCCCGTGGGGGCGATGAAGCGCCCGTCGGAGGTCCCCCCGGCAGTGGACAGCTCGGTCTCCAGCCCCGTCTCCTCGCGCACGGCCGCCCGCGCCGCCTCCACCAGCTCGCCCGCCGGGGTGAGGAACGGCTGTCCCGACAGGCGCCAGCGCAGATCGTACCGGAAGCCGCCGCGGTCGAGGATTTCATGGACGCGCTCCTTGATCCTCTCCGCGGTCAGCTCGGTGGAGAACCGGAAGTTGAACTGGGCGTCGAGCCGGCCCGGGATCACGTTCTCCGCGCCAGTGCCGACGTTCAGATTGGCGATCTGGAAGCCGGTGGGCGGGAAGAAGGCATTGCCCTCGTCCCAGCGCTCCGCGCACAGCTCCGCCAGCGCCGGGGCGAAGGCGTGCAGGGGGTTCTCCGCCAGGTCCGGGTAGGCAACGTGGCCCTGCCTGCCATAGACCGTCAGGAAGCCGTTGATCGAGCCCCTGCGGCCGTTCTTTGCGGTATCGCCGAGGCGGGCCCTGCTCGAGGGCTCGCCCACCAGGCACCAGTCGATCTTCTCGCCCCGGCCCTCCAGGGTGTCGACCACGCGGACGGTGCCGTCGCGGGCCGGGCCTTCCTCGTCGCTGGTGATGAGGAACCCGATCGAGCCCCGGTGATCGGGATGGGCGCCCACGAAGGCCTCCACCGCGGTGACCATCGCGGCCAGCGACCCTTTCATGTCCGCCGCCCCGCGCCCGTAGAGCACGCCATCGCGGATCTCGGGCTCGAAGGGCGGCGAGGTCCAGGCCTCCGGCGGGCCGGGCGGCACCACGTCGGTGTGCCCGGCGAGGGCGAGCAGGGGGGGCTCGTTCCCCCGGCGGGCCCAGAAGTTGTCCACCTCGCCGAAGTGCAGGCGCTCTACCCGAAAGCCGAGCGTCTGCAGGCGCCCGATCATCAGGTCCTGGCAGCCCGCGTCCTCGGGGGTCACCGACGGGCGGGCCACGAGCGCGATGGCGAGGTCGACGGTCGGAGACATGGCTCTCGTGCGGCGGCTGGGGGTCGGCGAAAGGATACCCTGACCCCGGCGTGGAAGCGAAGCCCGGCCCGGGGGCACCGGGCTCAGTACCAGGTGCCCGAGGCGTGCCAGCGCGGGGGCAGGCGGGAAGGGGCCATGACTCGGCCGTGGTCCGGTACGCCGCCGAGCGCCAGGGGCGTACTCCGGCGAAAGGCGCTGCTTTCCCGCAGCTCGAGCAGCCGGCGGATTCGCTCTTCGGTCGGCGGGTGCGTGCGCAGCAGGGAGGGATCGGGCAGACGCTGCCCCGGCCCGATGACCTGCTCCAGGAAGCGGCCCTGGAATCGCTCCATCTTCGACAGCGCTCTGGCCATGGGCTCTGGGTCACCGAGGAGCCGGGCCGCTCCGAGATCCGCGTTGTACTCCCGGGTGCGCGAGAGCGCCAGCTGGGCCAGCGCGCTCAGGGTGGGGGCGAATATCAACACAACAATGGGGATCCAGCTGATCGTGACCGCGCCCATGAGCATCAGCGGCAGGTTGACCAGAAGCAGTATCTGGCCGAACAGGGACATGACGCGGGTGAACCGCTCGGTGACGTCCGCGAAGCCCATGACCCGCAGATCGTTGTGCGCCACGTGGCTGGCCTCATGGGCCAGCACGGCGGCGGTCTCCTCCAGGCTCATCCGCCGCAGGATGCCGTCGGACAGGGCGATCACCGCATTGTCGCGGTCGCCCACCGCGAAGGCATTCATCACGTCGCTCGGCACGTAGAACAGCCGCGGCACCCGCTCGAGCCCGGCCCTCGCGGCGATCTGGCCCATGGCTGCATAGAGCTGCGGCGCCTCCCCGGGATCGATCATGCGCCCCCTGAACAGCCTGAGCACCAGCCGCGGGGACAGGCGCGGCGCCAGCGCATAGCTGACCAGCACCAGCCCCAGGGCGAGAATCGCGGTGGAGCCGCCGCCGAGAAACCAGCCCACATAGGCGACGAGTGCGGACATCAGCCCCACCAGCAGGGCGGACTGGAGCCGGTTATAGGTGCGTTGCCGCTCGAACCGATTGGTGTCCATGTCTGGGGAAAGCGAGGCCGTGCGCCCTTCTATAGGTGAGGGGGACGGCGGTGTCGTTCAATGGGTTGGTAGACGGTAGACGGTAGACGGTAGACGGTAGACGGTAGACGGTAGACGGTA
>JASFUT010000266.1:0-4784 GCA_050050175.1 Chromatiales bacterium | reverse complement strand
ACCCTCATTGACGAGTCTTTCTTGTTACGCAGCGCCTTGGACGGCAGCTCGTCCATCCCGACCGCCTGGGAGGCCGGGCGGAACAACAGCCGGTCGCTCCCCTCGCCCGCCTGCAGATGCCTCCCGACAGCGTCCTCCTGGCCAACCAGTATCAGCCGGGTGTCCGGGTCGCGCTCGAGGAACCGCAGCGCGGCCGGAACGACCACCTCGGGCCCGAAGTCACCGCCCATGGCATCCAGCGCGATCGTGACGGTCTCAGCCATCTCGGCCAGTCAAGCGAACTGCAACCACCGGCCCGGCCGGGAGCCTGGGCGGCGCGTCAGTCACCCTTCCGGCTGACCACTTTTCTGCCCCGGTAGAACCCGTCCGGCGTGACCTGGTGGCGCAGGTGGGTCTCCCCGGACGTGCCGTCGATGGAGATCGTCGGGGCACGCAGCCCGTCATGGGATCGGCGCATACCGCGCTTCGAAGGGGTCTTGCGGTTTTGTTGGACCGCCATGGCTGGTCTCCTGAATAAAGGTTATTCGTCAGTCGCCGCGCCGCTTGAGCTCGGTCAGCGCGACGAACGGACTCTCGCGCTCTTCTGCGCTCGCCGTCTCGCCCGCGGCCATATCCGCGGCCGGGCAGACGTCGAGCCCGTGCATGGGGACCTGCGGCAGCGCCAAAATCAGCTCGTCCTCGACCAGGTCGGCGAGGCTCAGGCTGCCGCCCTCGACCAGCAGCGGATCGACGTCGTCGGGCAACAGTCTTGCCTCCGCATCGGTCTCGACGACCGCCAGCCGCAGATCCAGCTCCACCGGAAACCGCAGGGGCTCCAGGCACCGCTGGCATTGCAGCTGCAGATCGGCCGTGATCCGGCCAGTGACGAGCGCCCGCTTCTCCTCGTCGCGCAGAAACCGGAGATCGACCTCGACCGAAGGGTCGCCCCCCCTGATGGCCTGGCCTAGACGCGCGAGACGACCCAGGTGCATCCGCCCGGAGAGGCTGTTGCCGGCGTCAGCGCGGCGCCAGGGGTCCACGTGCTCGGGCAGGCGCGACGACATAAGCGCGCAATGGTAATTCGGGACGCCCCTTCCTGTCAAAAAACAAGCACGCTCGGGAGGTTAGACCCCTGTGTCCTCAGTTACCGCCGACCACTGCCAGGAGTATCCCCGCAGCCACGGCCGACCCGATGACGCCGGCCACGTTGGGTCCCATGGCGTGCATGAGGAGAAAGTTGTGGTGGTTCGACTCAAGGCCGACCTTGTTCACCACCCGCGCCGCCATGGGCACCGCGGACACGCCGGCCGCACCGATCAGCGGGTTGATCTTGCCGCCGCTCAGCCGGTGCATGATCTTCCCCATGAGCAGGCCGGCCGCAGTGCCCACGCAGAACGCGAACGCGCCGAGCGCCAGTATGCCCAGCGTCTCGACATTCAGGAACTTCTCTGCCTGCAGCTTCGAGCCCACCGCAAGCCCGAGAAAGATGGTTACGGCATTGATGATCTCGTTCTGAGCGGCCTTGCTGAGCCGTTCCACTACACCGCACTCCCGCAGCAGGTTGCCGAAGGTCAGCATACCGATCAAGGGGGCCGCCGACGGGAGAAAGAGCACGCAGAGAAGCAGGACGGTGAACGGGAACAGGATCTTCTCCAGCCGCCCCACATGGCGGAGCTGCTCCATGACGACCGTGCGCTCCCCCTCGGTGGTAAGGAGGCGCATGATGGGCGGCTGGATGATGGGCACCAGGGCCATGTACGAATAGGCGGCCACGGCGATCGCCCCGAGCAGCTCCGGCGACAGCCGCGAGGCGAGGAAGATGGCGGTCGGACCGTCCGCGCCCCCGATGATGGCGATGGCGGACGCGTCGGCCAGGGAAAAATCGAAACCGGGCAGCCAGTTCAGGGCAACGGCGCCGAGCAGGGTCATGAAGATACCGAACTGGGCCGCCGCCCCCAGCAGAAGCGTTGTCGGCATGGCGATCAGGGCGCCGAAGTCCGTGAGCGCACCCACGCCCATGAAGATCAGCAGCGGAAAGACCCCGGTCTCAATGCCCACCTCGTAGATGTAGCCGAGCAGGCCTTCGTCGCCGGCGATCCCGGCCACGGGGATGTTGCTCAGGATGGCACCGAACCCGATCGGCACCAACAGCAGGGGCTCGAAGCGCCGTGCGACCGCCAGATACACCAGGAGCCCGCCGACCGCCATCATCAGGGCCTGCCCCCAGGACAGGTTGGCGATGCCCATGGAGCTCCAAAGCTCGATCAGTCCGTCTTCCATGGCGTCAGGACATCACGAACAGCGGATCGCCCATGTGCACGGAGTCGCCCTCGCGGACCTTGACGGCGCTGATCACCCCGTCTGCGGGCGCGCGCACGTCAGTCTCCATCTTCATCGCCTCCAGGACCATCACCACGTCTCCGGAAGCCACGGGATCTCCGTCCTGAACTTTGATCTTGAAGATGTTCCCGGCCAGCGGAGAGGGAATCACCTCTCCCACGCTGCCGGCTGCGCCCGTCGCGGCATTCTGGGGAGAGACCCCGGCGCGCGCCGCCGGCGTTATGGAGGACAGACCACCTCCGGGCTCCACCCTGACCTCATAGGCCTTTCCGTCCACCACCACGCGGTAGCTTTCGGGACCGGTCGTCTCCGGGGTCTTCGGCGTCGAAGGACGCTCCGGCTGCTCGTCGCCGGAGGGCGTGGGCTCGAAGGCATCGGCGTTGCCCCGGTTCTCCAGGAACCTGAGCCCGATCTGGGGAAACTGGGCGTAGATCAGGACATCCTCGATCTCGGCGTCGGCCAGCCGCATCCCCTTTTCCGAGGCGATGCCCCGCAGCTCCACGGCCAGTCTGCCCATCTCCGGGTCGATCAGGTCGGCCGGCCGGCCGGTGATCGGCGTCTCGTCAACTTCGAGAACGCGCGCCTGAAGATCGGCGTTGACCGGCGCTGGCGTGGCCCCGTACTCGCCCCGCAGCACTGCCGCCGTCTCCTTGGTGATGGACTTGTAGCGCTCGCCCGCGAGCACGTTCAGAACGGCCTGGGTGCCCACGATCTGAGAGGTCGGCGTCACCAGCGGTATAAAGCCCAGATCCTCGCGCACCTGCGGAATCTCTCCGAGCACCTCGTCGAGCCTGTCGAGGGCGTTCTGCTCCCTGAGCTGACTCTCCATGTTGGTGAGCATGCCGCCCGGGACCTGCGCCACCAGGATGCGCGAGTCCACCCCCTTGAGCGAGCCCTCGAACCGCGCGTATTTCTTCCGCACCTGCCGGAAGTACGCGGCAATCTCCTCGAGCAGATGCAGGTCCAGTCCGGTGTCCTGATCGGTCTCCTGGAAGATCGCCACCAGCGCCTCGGTGGGTGAATGCCCGTAAGTCATGCTCATGGAGGAGATCGCCGTGTCCACCACGTCGATACCGGCCTCCACGGCCTTGACCGCGGTCGCCGTGCTCATGCCCGTGGTGGCATGGGACTGCATGGCCACGGGCACCCCGCAGGCCTCCTTGAGCCTGGACACCAGCTCGAAGGCGACGTAGGGCTTGAGCAGCCCCGCCATGTCCTTGATGCACACGGAGTGGCAGCCCATGTCCTCAAGCCGTCGGCCCATGTCCACGTAGCCCTGGACCGAGTGCACCGGGCTTACCGTGTAGGAAATGGTCCCCTGGGCGTGCTTTCCGGTTGACAGTGTCGCCCGAACAGCCGTCTCGAGGTTGCGCAGGTCGTTCATGGCGTCGAAGATCCGGAAGACGTCGACACCGTTCTCCGCCGCTCGCTCGACGAACGCCTCGACCACGTCGTCGGCATAGTGGCGGTAGCCCAGCAGGTTCTGGCCGCGCAGGAGCATCTGCTGCGGGGTGCGCGGCATGGCCTGCTTGAGCAGGCGCAGCCGTTCCCAGGGATCCTCCCCCAGGTAGCGGATGCAGGCGTCGAACGTAGCGCCACCCCAGGTCTCCAGCGACCAGAAGCCCACCCGATCGAGCTTGGAGGCGATGGGCAGCATGTCCTCTATTCGCATGCGTGTCGCGAACAGCGACTGGTGGGCGTCGCGCAGGACGACTTCGGTGATGCCGAGCTTGGTCGCGGTCATAGGGAAGGCCGGTGAGGAGTGGCGCCGCCTTCAGCGGCGGCGGGACCGGTAGCGGGAGATCGCCGCCGCGATGGCGGCAACCACGCCCGAGTCTTCATCCGGGGCGGTCGGGGGCGTGGTCGCCGAGCCGTCGCTCCCCGCACCCGGCACCCCGCCGTCGAGGGCCCCGGCGACTCGCGACATAGCCATCATCGCGAACACCAGAATGACCAGGAAGGCGAACACGCTGCCCATGCCCAGCACAAGGAGCTTCAGACCCTCTATTAGCAGGTCAGAGACCGGCATGCAGCTTGTTCCCCCGTCGCTCGACGAGCCCGTCTACGACGGGCCAGGCCCGATCACAGGCCCGAGACGCCGGTCGCTGTTCTATTGGAAGCGGCCCGGCTTGTCAAGGGAAATCGCAGGGATATTCAGCACAACCCGTTGTTTTATATAGATTGTTTGCGTGCGCCGGGCGATCCTGACCCTGCGGCGCCTGACGGCCCGCGGCGCGGGCGCTGCCTGCGGGCGGCATCTGCTACCCTGTCCCCGTCCCTTGGGCGCTCCCCAGGCGCCCCCTCGGACGGTGAATTCAGATCGGGCGAACTGCGATGAAGCTCATCCTCGGCTCCACGTCCCCGTACCGCAAGGCGCTGCTGGAGCGCCTGGGCCTGGCCTTCGAGACGGCGGCCCCGGACGTCGACGAGAGCCCGCGCCCGAACGAGCCTCCCGAGCGCCTGGT
>JASFUT010000265.1:0-4793 GCA_050050175.1 Chromatiales bacterium | reverse complement strand
GCCGCTGCCAGGACCAGGTCGTTGAGCTGACCCTCGGGCGCGGGAACCACCATGATCAGCTCCGGTACCCCCGCCACCTTGGCCGGCACGGCGTTCATGAGCACCGACGAGGGGTATGCGGCCTTGCCGCCGGGCACGTAGAGCCCCACCCGGTCCAGCGGACTGACCTGCTGACCCAGCAGGGTGCCGTCGGACTCGGTGTAGCTCCACCCCTCCATCTTCTGGTGCGCCGCGTATGCCCGGATGCGTTGCGCCGCGTGCTCCAGGGCCTCGCGCTGCTCGGCGGCGACGGCGCCCCAGGCCCGCTCCAGCCGGGCGGTCGGGATCTCCAGATCCGCCGCACCCGCCGGCTCCCAGCGGTCGAAGCGCCGGGTGTACTCCAGCAGCGCCTGGTCGCCGCGGGCACGCACCTCGGCGATGATCTCGTTCACCGCGGCGTTGACCGCCTGGTCGGACACGGAATCCCATGCCAGCAGGCCATCGAGCTGCGGGCGGAAATCGGGGTCCGCGGTGTTCAGGTTGCGAATCTCTGCCATGGGGTCCGGTCTCCTGTGATCGATCGGATGCCGGCGGCCGGCGGGCTGGTCGCAGACGGGACCGCGGGGCCCTCGCCGGCCGACGGCGCCTGCGCCCGCCGGGATTGCCGGCCCGGCCGGGTCACGCGGCCTCCACGGCCTCGCGCAGGGCGCCCAGCAGCGCCGCCAGGGTGCGGTGCTTCATCTTCCAGGCGGCCTTGTTCACCACCAGCCTGGAGCTGATGTCGGCGATGTGCTCCAGGGGCACCAGGCCGTTCGCCTTCAAAGTGCTGCCGCTCTCCACCAGGTCCACGATCAGGTCGGAGAGCCCCACCAGAGGGGCGAGCTCCATCGACCCGTAGAGCTTGATCACCTCCACCTGCTTGCCCTGGGCGGCGAAGTGACGGCGCGCGCTCTCCACGTACTTGGTGGCGACACGCAGGCCCCGACGGCCCATGTCCGCCCGGGGGAGTCCGGCCACCATCATGCGGCAGCGGGCGATGCGCAGATCCAGGGGCTCGTAGAGCCCCGCCCCTCCGTGCTCCATCAGCACGTCCTTGCCTGCGACGCCCAGGTCCGCGGCGCCGTACTGCACGTAGGTGGGCACGTCGGTCGCCCGGATGAGCACGAGCTTCACGCGGGGGTCACTCGTGGCGAGGATCAGCTTGCGGCTGGTCTCCGGATCCTCCGCGGGCTCTATGCCCGCCTGGGCGAGCAGCGGCAGGCTCTGCTGGAAGATGCGTCCTTTGGACAGGGCGATGGTTACGGGTACGTCGAAGCGCATGGTCGGCAGCCTTTCTCACGCCCGGGCCGGGCCTCAGGTGGGTACGCGACGGATGCGCGCGCCCAGACCCGCCAGCTTCTCCTCGATGTTCTCGTAGCCCCGGTCGATGTGGTAGATCCGGTCCACGACCGTCTCGCCGTCGGCCATGAGCCCTGCGAGCACGAGGCTCGCGGAGGCGCGCAGGTCCGTGGCCATCACCGGCGCGCCGGTGAGCCGCTCGACGCCCGTGCAGATCGCCGTATTGCCTTCGAGTCGGATCCTGGCGCCCATCCGCTGCATCTCGAGCACGTGCATGAATCGGTTCTCGAAGACCGTCTCGGTAATGGTCCCCACCCCTTCGGCCACCGAGTTGAGCGCGGTGAACTGGGCCTGCATGTCCGTGGGAAAGGCGGGGTATGGGGCGGTGTGCAGATCCACCGCCTCCGGACGGCGGCCGTTCATGTCCAGGGTGATCCAGTCCTCCCCGGTCTCGATCTCGGCCCCCGCCTGACGCAGCTTCTGCACCACCGCGTCCACCAGATAGGGGTTGGTGTTCCGCACCCGGATGCTCCCCCGGGTGATCGCCGCCGCCGTCAGGTAGGTGCCGGTCTCGATCCGGTCGGGCAGCACGTTGTACTCGGTGCCCTCGAGACGGTCCACCCCCTCGATGACGATGGCGTCGGTGCCGGCCCCGTAGACGCGCGCGCCCATGCGGTTCAGGCAGTTGGCCAGATCCACGACCTCGGGCTCGCGGGCGGCGTTCTCGATCACCGTCTCGCCCCGCGCCAGGGTGGCCGCCATCATCAGGTTCTCGGTGCCGGTCACCGTGACCAGGTCCATGATCAGCCGGGCGCCGCGCAGACGGCTTGCCTTGGCGCGAATGTAGCCGTTCTCCACGCAGATCTCCGCACCCATGGCCCGAAGACCCTCGATGTGCAGATTCACTGGCCGGGAGCCGATGGCGCAGCCGCCGGGAAGGGAAACGTCGGCCCGGCCGAAGCGCGTCAGCAACGGCCCGAGCACGAGGATGGACGCCCGCATGGTCTTGACCATCTCGTAGGGGGCGGAGAAGTCGCTCGTGCCGGAGGAGTCCACCTCGATGCGCATGCGCTCGTCCACCACCAGCCGGACACCCATCCGGCCGAGCAGCTCCATCGTGGTGGTGATGTCGTGCAGGTGGGGAACATTGCCCACCGTCACCGGGCCGTCGGCCAGCAGGGTCGAGGCGAGAATCGGCAGAGCGGCATTCTTCGCCCCGGCGATGCGGACGTCGCCGGAGAGGGGCACCCCGCCGATGATGTGGAGTTTGTCCATGCGCTGGCAGCCGGTGATCGGGCAATCGGCCGGCACCCGGAGCTGGACCGCCGGCGAACGGCGCATGATAGCGCAACTGGCCGCTGAGCGGGAGGCTGGCGGCGCTCAGCGCTCCAGCGGCAGGAGGTCCAGCACGTTGCTGAAGCGGGCGATGTCGAGCAGGGAGTCGGGCACCCCGCTGAAGCGGATCGACCGCCCCCGCCTGCGGGCCTCGTCGACCCACTGGAGCATCAAGGCCAGACCGGCACTGTCCGCCCGGGTGACCCCCTGCAGGTCCAGCACGACAGCGCCATCGCCCGACAGGTGGGGCTTCATCTGCCCGAGCAGCCGGGCCGCGGTGGCGAAGCTCAGCTCACCGCCCAGGTACAGACGCCCGCCCCGCTCGGTGATCTGCCGAGCGCGGGGCGAGGCGCGGGAGTCACCGCTGCCGGCCGGCGGGACAGCAGAGCCTGACCGGTCCGCCGGGGCGCCCCCCTGGGCCGGGGCGGTCCGGGATGCGGCGGGGGGCTGAGCCTGACTGCCCCTGGCGCCGCCGCTGCGCCGCCGGCCGCCCTTGCTGCGTCGCCGGCTCAAGCGGCTCCCCCGCGATTGCGCTGCTCCAGCTTCCGGATGAGGCTGTCGATTCCCGCCCGGCGGATCTCTCGGCTGAAGCTGGAGCGGTAGTTGGAGACCAGGCTCACCCCGTCGACGACCACGTCGAAGACGCGCCAGCGCCGGCCGTCGTAGTACAGGCTGTAGTCCACCGGTACCGGGGGGGCCCCCGCCTCGAGCACCTCGGTCCTGACCTTGACCTCCCTGGCCCCCTCCGGGACGCGCATGGGCGGGTAGGCTATTTGCTGGCCGGAGTATTCGAGCAGCACCTTGGCGTAGGTGCGAACCAGCATCTCTCGAAACTCCACCACAAACCTGCTGCGCTGCTGCTCGCTTGCCTCGTTCCAGTACCGCCCCAGGACCCATTGGGCCATGCGCTCGAAGTCGAAATGGGGCACTACCTCGTCCTTTACCAACTCGTATATCCCTGACGGATCCGCCTCGAGCTCGGCCTTGCGATGGGCAATCTGCTCCAGGACCCGGTCGGCGGTCCCGCGCACGAGGTCCACGGGCCCGGTGGCGCCCCAGGCCCGGGGAAGCGCCGTCAGGAGAAGCAGTACCGCGATCGCGGATGCCTTGACGGGATGTCTCATCAGAACAGACCTCCCTTTTCGTCCGCGGAAGAGGCATCCTCCGCCTTGCTGAACAGGAACTGGCCGATGATCTCCTCGAGCACCAACGCGGACTGGGTCAGGGCGATACTGTCGCCCTGGTGCAGAAACTCCCGGCTGCCTCCCGGATCGAGCCCCACGTACTGCTCACCCAGGAGCCCTGCCGTGAAGATCTTCGCGAAGGTGTCACTGGGGATCTCGTCGTACTGGGCCTCGATGGTGAGGGTGACCACCGCCTCGTAGGTGCGCTCGTCGAAGCCGATTCCCGTGACCCGCCCCACCCGCACACCCGCCATGGTGACGGGCGCCCGCACCTTCAGACCACCGATGTTGTCGAACCGGGCGGTGACCTCGTAGCCCTCCACGCTCGACAGGGAGCTCAGGTTGCTGACCTGCATGGCGAGGAAGAACAGGCCGACCAGGCCCGCCGCCATGAAGGCCCCGACAGTCAATTCGATCGTTCGCATTCGCACCATGGGTCTATTCCCCGAACATCAGAGCGGTCAGCACGAAATCCAGCCCCAGCACCGCCAGCGCCGAGTGGACCACCGTGCGCGTGGTCGCCCGGCTGACCCCCTCCGAGGTGGGCGCGGCATCGTAGCCCTGGAACAGGGCGATCCATGTGCACACTACGCCGAACACCAGGCTCTTGATCACGCCGTTGAGCACGTCGTCGTACAAGTCTATCGTCGATTGCATCTGGGACCAGTAGGCGCCGTCATCCACGCCCAGCAGCCCCACGCCCACGAAATAGCCGCCCAGCACCCCCACCGCGCTGAACATGCAGGCCAGCAGGGGCATGGCGAGGAAGCCGGCGACGAACCGCGGCGTGAGCACCCGGTTCACGGGATCGACCGCCATCATCTCCAGACCGGACAGCTGCTCGGTCGCCTTCATCAGGCCGATCTCCGCGGTGAGGGCGGAGCCGGCCCGGCCGGCGAACAGCAGGGCCGTCACCACCGGCCCCAGCTCCCGCACCAGGGAGGCGGCGACCATCAC
>JASFUT010000264.1:0-4800 GCA_050050175.1 Chromatiales bacterium | reverse complement strand
TTCTCGGCGGCCTTCTGAGCCTCCTCCAGGGCCTTCTGCTGCTCGGCCTTACGCTTCTCGGCGGCCTTCTGGGCCTCCTCCAGGGCCTTCTGCTGCTCGGCCTTGCGCTTCTCGGCGGCCTTCTGGGCCTCCTCCATGGCCTTCTGCTGCTCGGCCTTACGCTTCTCGGCGGCCTTCTGGGCCTCCTCCATGGCCTTCTGCTGCTCGGCCTTGCGCTTCTCGGCGGCCTTCTGGGCCTCCTCCATGGCCTTCTGCTGCTCGGCCCTGCGCTTCTCCGCGGCCTTCTGTGCCTCCTCCATGGCCTTCGCATGGGCCTCAGCAGTGGTCATGGTGGCGGCGCCCGCGCTCGCTTCACCCTTCCATGGCGGTGTCTCCGGCAGCTCCATCCCTTTTGCCCGTGCCCGCTCGCGCAGCTCGGCATACTGCTGATCCCGGTAGGCTTCACGCTCCTCGGGCGACAGGCCGCGCATCTTGGCCCGGTGCTCTGCCGCCTCCTCTGCGGACATGAGCGTGCCGCCGGCCGCCTTTTGCGCTGCGGATGACGCGCCCTCGTGCTCGACGGGGGACGCCAGGGCCCCCTGGATCAGGACAAGCCCGCCGAACAGGACCGCCAGCGTCGTGGATGTTCTCAGCATGTTGTTGTGCTCCTCGTGGATGCGTCTGCCGACTGCGTGTCGCCTGTTAGTGTAGACGAGCGGGCCGCGGCGGCTCCACCTGCCCGGCTTACCGCCGCCAGCGGCCTCGCATAGAATGGCCGCCGGACCCGGAGACCGATTCCAATGACAGAGCGGTACGAGACAGTCGCCATCGCGGACCTCATGCAGGAGACCGGCGTGGGCTTCGGGACCAGTGGCGCGCGAGGCCGGGTGGAGGCAATGACCGACCGGGTCTGCTATGCATACGCCGCCGCCTTTCTCCAGCACCTCGAGGCCGACGGTCGCGGCCCTGGCCGGCTCGTCCTGGCGGGGGACCTCCGACCGAGCACGCCCCGCATCATGGCGGCGGTGGCGCGCGCGGCCGCGGACCGGGCATGCGAGGTCATCCACTGCGGGACGGTCCCGTCGCCCGCCGTCGCCCTCTTCGGCATGACAGCCGGTCTCCCGGGGGTCATGGTCACGGGCAGTCACATCCCGGACGACCGTAACGGCATCAAGTTCACCACCCCGCGGGGTGAGATACTGAAAGCGGACGAGGAGGGGATCCGCTGTCAGCGGGTGCCGATTCCGGCCGACCGCTTTGACGCCTCGGGGGCCTTCACCGCTGCCGCGCCCCTGCCCGGGGTCTCGAGCGACGCCCTTGACCGCTACGTGCGCCGCTATCTGGACTTCTTCCCCGCCAACGCCCTCGCCGGGCTGCGCGTCGGTCTGTACGAGCACTCGAGCGTTGCTCGCGATGCCCTGCGCGCCGTCCTGGACGGGCTGGGCGCCGAGGTTGTGGCCCTGGGCCGTTCGGAGCGGTTCGTGCCCGTGGACACCGAGGCCATCCGGCCCGAGGACGTGGCGCTCGCCGCGGGCTGGGCGGCCGAAGGTGGGTTCGACGCCCTCGTCAGCGCGGACGGCGACGGCGACCGCCCCCTCGTCGGCGACGAGCGCGGCCGCTGGCTGCGCGGCGACGTGACAGGGATCCTCTGCGCCCGCTACCTGGGGGCGGATCGCGTGGTGACGCCGGTCAGCAGCAATACGGCGGTCGAGCGCTGCGGCTGGTTCGAGCGCGTGCGGCGCACCCGCATCGGATCGCCCTACGTGATCGAGGGCATGCAGGCGGAGCTCGACGGCGACGCCCGGGTGGTCGGCTACGAGGCCAACGGCGGCTTCCTCACCGCAAGCCCCATCAAACGGGGCGGGCGTCGTCTGGAGGCGCTGCCGACCCGCGATGCGGTGATCGTTGCGGTGGCCCTGCTCGCCGCGGCGCGACAGCGCGGCGTTGCCCTGTCCGCGCTGCTCGGGGAGCTGCCCGCCCGCTACACCGCCAGCGACCGCGTCAAGGCATTCCCGACCGAGGTCGCCCGGGCCCGGATCGAGCGCATGCGCTCGGCCGGTCCGGCGGGCGTGCCCGGGGCGCTCGGCGAAGACTTCGGCCGGGCGGTGGCCATGGATGCCACCGACGGTCTGCGCATCACCTTCGACACGGGCGAGGTCGTGCACCTGCGCCCTTCGGGCAACGCCCCGGAGCTGCGCTGCTACACCGAGGCCGATACCGCGGAGCGGGCCCGGGATATGACCCGGCGCTGCCTGCAGCTCATGGAAGCCTGGCGGGAGTAGGGCAGGGCGGCCCTCAGGCCACCCGGTTGCGCTCCCGCCCGGCCCGCCAGGCTTCGATGTTGGCGGCGACCTCGCCGATCAGCCGCTGCCGCGCGTCCCGGCTCGCCCAGGCCGTGTGCGGGGTGACGATCAGGTTGGGGATGTCCGGCTCCAGCAGCGGGTTGCCCCCCGACGGCGGCTCGACCCTGAGCACGTCCACCCCGGCCCCGCCGATGGTGCCCGCCCGCAGCGCCTCGGCCAGGGCAGGCTCGTCCACGATGCCGCCGCGGGCGGTGTTGACGAGCAGCGCGTCGGGACGCATCAGTCCCAGCTCCCGCGCGCCGATCAGGCCGCGGGTGCTATCGGCGAGGGGGCAGTGCAGGCTCAGCACGTCCACGCGCCGGAGCAGATCGTCCAGGGGTACCCGGCCCGCGGTCGGCGGGCCGCCGGGGCGCCTGGCGACCAGCACTTTCATCCCGAAGGCCTTCGCGACCCGGCCCACCGCCCGCCCCAGCTCACCGTAGCCGACGATACCCAGCGTCCGCCCCTGAAGCTCCCGGATCGGGAAGTCGAGCATGCAGAACTGGCGGGCCCGCTGCCAGGCGCCGCCGGCCACCGCCTCCCGGTACTGGGGGAGGCGGGTGGTCAGCGCGAGGATCAGGGCGAAGACGTGCTGGACCACCGCCGGCGTGGCATAGCCCCGCACGTTTGCGACCGCGACCCCCAGTTCCGCCGCCGCGTCCAGGTCCACGTTGTTGGTGCCGGTGGCGGCCACGCAGACCAGCTCCAGCCCGGGCGCCGCCTCGAGCTCCGCGCGGCCCAGCACCACCTTGTTGGTCACTGCCACAGGGGCGTCCGCGATGCGCCGTGCCACCTGATCGGGTCCCGTGTGCGAATGGAGGGTCCAGTGGGGCAGGGCCGCCCGGAGGGGCGACAGGTCCAGGTCCCCCCTGTCCACGGTCTCCAAGTCGAGGAAGACGGCGGCGGGATGCATTTCGGAAATTGCCATGGCATGGCTCACGCGAAGGGTCGGGCTTTCATGATAATCCGTGAGCCGCTCCCGCCCCGGGGCCTGGGGGTCCCGGATTCCGCTCCGCTGCATCGAGGCTACCCCGTTTCCGGCGCTCACCCCTCAGCCGATTCCTTTGCCGGCTGCGGTTAACCCGCGAGCATCCCCTGAGGTACCATATGGGCTGCCCGGAGGCCATCCGGTCCCGGGCCTCTCTGTCACCGGCTCCCCCACCGCCATGAGCGCTCCCCAGCCCCACCGGATCCGCGAGATCCCGTACAACTACACCTCGTTCTCCGACCGCGAGATCGTCATCCGCTACCTGGGCGAGCCCATGTGGCGCCTGATCGAGGAGCTGCGCGGCACCCGGCGCACGGGGCGCTCCGCCCGCATGCTCTTCGAGGTGCTGGGCGACATGTGGGTGGTGAGCCGCAACCCCTACCTGCAGGACGACCTGCTCCACAGCGTGGACCGCCGCCGGGCGCTGATCGGCGCCCTGCGCCACCGCCTCGACCAGTTCGAGGCCCGCGCGAACGGCAACGTCAAGGCCCTGGAGCTGCTCGCCGCCGCGCGCGCCGCGGTGGACCGATTCGAGGCCTCCCTGGACGAGCAGACCGCCCTGCGCCGCCGGGTGGCGAAGCGGATGGCCCGCGTCACCCGCCGGGACAACCTGGACTTCGGCGGCCTGGCCCGGGTCTCCCACGCCACCGACGCCACCGACTGGCGGGTGGAGATGCCCTTCGTGGTGATCACCCCGGACACCGAGGAGGAGGTGGCGCCCGTGGTGGCCGCCTGCATCGAGTGCGGGCTCACCGTCATCCCCCGCGGCGGCGGTACCGGCTACACCGGCAGCGGCGTGCCGCTCGACGAACGCTCGGCTGTGATCAACGTGGAGAAGCTCGACGCCCTGGGTGAGGTCGAGGAGACCGAGCTGCCGGGCGTGCAGGGCACGGTGACCGCGGTGCGCTGCGGCGCCGGAGTGGTGACCCGCCGGGTCTCCGAGCTTGCCGAGCGCCACGGGCTCGCCTTCGCCGTGGACCCCACCTCCCAGGACGCCTCCACCATCGGCGGAAACGTCGCCATGAACGCAGGCGGCAAGAAGGCGGTGCTCTGGGGCACGGCGCTCGACAACCTGGCCTCCTGGCGCATGGTCACCCCGGACGCGGACTGGCTGGAGGTGGAGCGCCTGGACCACAACCTGGGCAAGATCCACGACCAGGTGCGGGTGCGCTTCCGCGTGTCGCGCTACGCCGCCGACGGGCGAACGCCCAAGGGCGAGCCCGAGATCCTCGAGATGCCGGGCGGCGCCTTCCGCAGGGCGGGCCTGGGCAAGGACGTCACCGACAAGGTGCTCTCGGGCCTGCCGGGGGTGCAGAAGGAGGGCTGCGACGGGCTCATCACCTCGGCGCGCTTCGTGCTGCACCCCATGCCCGCGCATGTGCGCACGGTCTGCCTGGAGTTCTTCGGCAGCGATCTGGCCCGGGCGGTGCCCGCCATCGTCGAGATCAAGGACTACCTCGACGGCCGCCCGGACGTGGCCCTCTCGGGCCT
>JASFUT010000263.1:0-4807 GCA_050050175.1 Chromatiales bacterium | reverse complement strand
GCCGCCGCGCCACACGGGTCCGACCGTGCTGATCACCCATCGGGCGGGCAGCCGGAAGCCCGGGCTGATCCGGGCCTCGCCGGTGGGACAGCCGCCCAGCGAGCGATTGTACTCCCGCAGCTCCGGGCCCGCTGCACGATGGATGGCGCCGTCCACTCCGCCGCCGCCCAGCAGCCCCTCGTTGGCCGCGTTGACGACGGCATCCACGTGGAGGCGGGTGATGTCCCCCTGCACGATGCGTATCCGACCCATTTCCCGAGTCTCCGGATTGCCCACCCGTTGCGGAAACCTTAGGATGAGCCCCGCCCCCGATGCAAACCCGGGCACCGTCCCTTGACCAGCCTCGCCCTGATTCTCGTTTTGATCGCCCTCGGATGGCTCTGGCTTGACAGCCTGAGGGCGCGCGAGCTGGCCACGGGTCTCGCCGCGGAGATGTGCCGGCGCCGCGGGCTTCAATTTCTGGACGAGACGGTGGCGCTGGCCCGGATGGGCCTGCGCCGCACGGCTGGCGGGATTCGCATCCGCCGCCTGTACCGCTTCGACTACAGCGAGGGGGGAATGGGCCGCCACACCGGGCACGTGCTCATGGTCGGGACTGCCGTGGAGGACTTCAGCCTTGGGCTGCCGGGGAACGGCACGCCACAGGCGCCGGACGATGGCGAGGGGAGCCCGCCGAGCGGCCCCGACCGGGACGACGCCCGCAAGGTCGTGCCCTTCAGGCGGCGCGGCCCCTGATCTACTTGACCACCCTGAGGCTGGGCCGCGTATCGCCGCCGGAGGGATCGGGCGGCTCGGGATCGTCGTCGGGTCCGTGCTCGCCCGCCGCCTCCCCGGGCTGGGGCTCTTCCGGAAACAGCATGCCGCGCCCGTTCTCGCGGGCATAGACACCCAGGACGGCGGGAGGCGGAACCCGGACAGACATCGGCACTCCGCCGAACCGCGCACTGAAGCTGACCAGGTCGTTGTCCAGGCGAAGGCCCTGGACCGCCGTGGGGCCCACGTTGAGGACGATGCGCCCGCCCTCCACGTAGCGCTCCGGCACGACCGCACCTTCGGCGGTCGCGTCCACCAGCAGGTGCGGCGTAAGGCCGTTGTCCACGATCCATTCGTAGAAGGCCCGGATCAGGTACGGCCGGTTCGATGTCATGCTCATGTGTGGCGGCTCGGGGCGGGCGCGGCGCTCCCTGTGGGGCTCAGCCGCGCAGCTCCCGCTCCGGCTCGGTCATGCTCTGGCGGAACGCCTCGCGCTTGAACATGCGATCGGCGTAGGCGGTGACCGCCTTCGCCTGGGCGGGCAGCTCCACGCCGAGGGAGGGGAGACGCCACAGCAGGGGTACGATGCTGCAGTCGACCAGCCCGAACTCGTCGCTCATGAAGAAGGGCTTGGCGGAGAACACCGGCGCGCTGCGCAGCAGGCTCTCACGGAGCAGCTTGCGGGCGTTGGCCGCATCCTTTCCGCCGCCCGCGATGACGTTCATGAGGCGGTACCAGTCGTGGTCCACCCGGAACAGGTAAAGCCGGGCGCTGGCGCGCGATACCGGGTCCACCGGCAGCAGAGGGGGATGGGGGAAGCGCTCGTCCAGGTACTCCATGATGATTCGCGACTCGTAGAGCACCAGCTCCCGGTCCACCAGCATCGGCAGCGTACCGTACGGATTGAGGTCCATGACATCTTCGGGGAGCTCGTGGGGATCCGCGTCGACGATGTCCACCGTGATGTTCTTCTCCGCCAGGACCATGCGGACGCGGTGGCTGTATGCGCTTCTGGGATTGGAAAACAGGGTCATCACGGAACGCTTGCTCGCAACTACGGCCATCGCCTAATCACTCCAGGATATAAACCAGCCGCCTTGCCCCTGTTCGCGGCGAACGAAAAAGGGGGCGCACAGTATACCCCAAAACCGTGCGCCCCCTTTTTCCATTGGCGACCGGCGCGGCGTCAGTGCACGTCCTTCCAGTATTCCTTCTTGAGGAAGTAGGCCAGCACCGTGAACACCACGAGGAAGATCAGCACGTAGACCCCGAGGCTCTGGCGCTCGGTCTTCACCGGCTCGCTCATGTACACCATGAAGGTCACCAGGTCCCGGACCGCCTCATCGTACTCCTCCGGCGAAAGCCTGCCATCCGTGACCTGCTCGAAGCCTTCGAACACTTCGTGGGCGTTGCCCTGCGCGTCGGTCTCCTCGCGGAACACCGCCTTCTGCAGGCCCTGGAGATCCCAGAGGACGTGGGGCATGCCGACGTCGGGGAACACGATGTTGTTGACTCCGGTCGGCTTGGAGTCGTCGAGGTAGAAGCTGCGCAGGTAGGTATAGAGCCAGTCCGCGCCCTGCTTGCGGTTGCGGGCCGTCAGGGTGAGATCCGGCGGGGCCTTGCCGAACCAGCCCTCCTGATCGGCCGGAGGCGCGGCGATGGTCATCTTGTTGCCGAGCTTCTCGCCGGTGAACATGAGGTTGTCCTCGACCTCCTCCTCGGTCAGTCCAAGGTCCTTCTGCAGCCGCTGGTAGCGCATGTACTGGGCGGAGTGACAGCCCAGGCAGTAGTTGACGAAGTACTTGGCGCCCCGCTGCAGCGCCGCCTCGTCGCCGAGGTCGATATCGGCGTGATCCAGATGCACCCCGCCGCCGGCGGCCATTCCGGTCAGGGGAGCGGCGATCATCATGACTGCGAGAATCAGCTTCTTCATTTGGTGACCCTCTCCGGAACGGGCTTGGTCTTGTCCATCTTGCTGTACCAGGGCATCAGCAGAAAGAAAGCGAAGTACAGCACGGCGAAGATCCGGGCGAATATGGTGTAGGTCGGCGACGGCGGCTGGGTTCCGAAGTATCCCAGCATGACGAAGCTCACCACGAAGAGCGCGACGGCGACCTTGAAGATCGGGCCCTTGTAGCGGATCGAGCGCACGCCGCTGCGATCCAGCCACGGCAGGACGAACAGCACGGCGATAGCGGCGAACATCGCCATAACGCCGAAGAACTTGTCCGGCACCGCGCGCAGGATGGCGTAGAAGGGAGTGAAGTACCACAGCGGCACGATGTGCTCGGGCGTCTTCAGGGGATCGGCCGGCGAGAAGTTGTCCGGCTCGAGGAACCAGCCGCCGAACTCCGGCAGGTAGAAGATCACGATGGAGACAAGGATGAGGAACACGCCCACCCCGGCGATGTCCTTGACCGTGTAGTACGGGTGGAAGGGAATGCCGTCCAACGGGATGCCCTTGTCGTCCTTCTTCTTCTTGATATCGACGCCGTCGGGGTTGTTCGAGCCCACCTTGTGCAGCGCGACGATGTGCACGAACACCAGCATCACCAGCACCAGGGGCATGGCGATGACATGGAAGGCGAAGAAGCGGTTCAGCGTGGCGTCGGAGACCACGTAGTCGCCGCGGATCCACAGCGCAAGCGCGTCGCCCACCCCGGGGATGGCACCGAACAGCGAGATGATCACCTGCGCGCCCCAGTAGGACATCTGGCCCCAGGGAAGCAGATAGCCCATGAAGGCCTCGGCCATCAGCACCAGGTAGATCAGCATGCCGAAGATCCAGATCAGCTCCCGGGGCTTCTGGTGGGAGCCGTAGATCAGACCGCGGAACATGTGGAGGTAAACGACGATGAAGAAGGCGGAGGCGCCGGTGGAGTGCATGTAGCGGATCAGCCAGCCCCAGTTGACGTCGCGCATGATGTACTCGACCGAGCCGAAGGCGAGCTCGGCGTCCGGCTTGTAGTTCATGGTCAGCCAGATGCCGGTAACGATCTGGTTGACCAGGACCAGCAGCGCCAGCGAGCCGAAGAAGTACCAGAAGTTGAAGTTCCTCGGCGCGTAGTACTCCGCGAGGTGCTCGTTCCAAACCTTGGTGAGCGGGAAGCGCTCGTCGATCCAGTTCAGCAGGCTGCTCATCACGCGGCTCCTCCGTCGTCGCCCACCAGCAGCTTGTGCTCGGCAATGTACTGGTGCGGGGGGATCTCAAGGTTCAGCGGTGCCGGCACGCCCTTGTAGACGCGCCCGGCGAGGTCAAAGCGTGAGCCGTGGCAGGGGCAGAAGAATCCGCCCTTCCAGTCCGAACCGAGATCCTGCGGCGCGACCTCGGGTCGGTAGGTCGGGGAGCAGCCCAGGTGGGTGCAGATCCCGATGGCCACGAAATAGTGCTCCTTGATGGCTCGGGTCGGGTTCTTGCAATAGGGGGGCTGAACGGACTCGCTGGAGTCGGGATCCCGGAGCTCGTCCCGGACCTCGGGAAGCCCGGCCAGCATCTTGTCGGTGCGGCGGACCACCCACACGGGCTTTCCGCGCCACTTCACGCGGATCATCTGGCCCGGCTCCATCTTGCTCAGGTCGGCCTCGACCGGTGCACCCGCGGCCTTGGCCTTGGCACTGGGCTGCATGGAGGAGACGAAGGGAACAGCGACGGCAACGACGCCCACGGCGCCTACGACGCTGGTCGCGACGGTGAGGAACCGTCGTTTCTTGAGATCCACGCCTTCTGCGCTCATTCGTTGACTCCCCGATAGGCTGGAAGGGTTTGTTTCTTGATCGGGCTCAGGGGAACTCCAGACCAAAGCCGGCCGGGTCGGCATATAAGAATATGCTGATTTCCCTACGGTAGCCGGGCATTCTCCAATATGCGTTGATGGAGGTCAAGGCTCGGCCTGCTTTTCGCGCCCGCGGGGCGTCCGGGAAGACTCCCTAGTGCTCGGTCCCATACAAATCGTTGGCTTCAGAGCCCCTCCCATGGGCCAAGGCAAGGCGCGTCCCGCAGGGAATGGTGATCCCATTGCCAAGGGGCGCAACGCAGCATTGGCCCATGCGAGGG
>JASFUT010000262.1:0-4927 GCA_050050175.1 Chromatiales bacterium | reverse complement strand
GTATCGCCCCACTCCTCCGCGCCAACCGTGGCACAGGAGACAGCGAGCAGCAGGGCGACAGCAACCCGGCCCATCGTCGTCTTACTCATCGCCAAGTAATCCCTATTACACATCACGAGTGCGGATGCTTTCCGCGCCGGCTCAGCCCGCAACGGCGAGCCCCGGGAAACATCCTAGGCTCCCAGCGCCCGCCCCGGTATAACGATCATGGGCTATCTGATTTTCGTTGACATTCAGCCATCGCAGAAACCGCGGCTTGCGGGATATCCGAATCGGCGTCGCAAGCCGTTCTGCGAGAGGGGCAGGACGGTCGAGCGCTGCAGGCCGCAGCGGGGCCTGCGGGCACCTGCCCACCCCCTGTCTCGACGCTCCGGCGCGCATATCCCAACCGCCGCCAGGGCGACGGTCCGAACATCGGCTGAACAACGCGGCAGGCCTGTTCGGACCCTGTGCGCAAACGGCGGTCATCGGCCCCTGCCGGACGCGTCGAGGTCGCGCAACGCCTGCAGGTGGGACTGGGCCTCCGCCGGCTTCCCCGCGCGGAGCAGGAGCTGAGCGAGCGTACGGCGCGCGGCGGGTAGGTCCGGGTCGAGCTCCACCGCCCGGCGGGCCGCTTCCAGGGCCGGCTCGGTCTCGTGAAGCCTGCCGAGCAGACGGCTGTACTCGAGATGCCCCTGTGCGCTGCCGTCGTATGCGGCGAGCGCCCGCCGCATGAGGTCGGCCTTGACCCAGGTGCGCTGCTGGGAGTCGGCGATCTCCGAGTAGTGGAAGTAGATGCGGGCGCGGAGGCTGTCGTTCCAGGGAGCGAGCGCCAGCGCCTCGTCGTAGCGTTCGAAGATCTCCGGGGCCGATATGGGGCCCGGGCGCAGGCTGGTGCGGTATCCGGCCAGGTAGGCCTGCTCGGCCTCGGCGGCCCGCCGAAGGCGCTCCGCCTCCGCGTCGTCCCGCAGCCGCATCCCTTCCAGAAGGTCCGGTCCGGCGGCGCGCCTCAGCCGCGCTATGAGATCGATGTTCGACGCGACGCGCTGCTTGATCGGAACCGCATAGTCCCGGAGCGAGAAGAATTCGTAGCGGGGATGGGCCAGGGTGTTCACCGGCGCATCGGCCACCGCATCCCGGATGGCGTCGCCGCGGGCGACGAACTGTGACAGGAAGGCCTCGGGGTTCGTCAGGCCGTAACGGGCCAGCCCGTCGAAGGCATCCGGGTCCGATGCCATGACCCGCGCCATGCGGGCGCTGTCGAGCACGACCGGCTCGTCCGACCCGATCAGGATGGTGTTGTAGCTGCTGTCCTTGCGCGCCGGCATGAAGTGCGCCATGAGCACACGCGGAAAGCTCTCGGAGAAGGTCTTCAGCACCATGGCGTACTGGCCCGGGGGCAGATGTGCCGGCACCCATTGAATCAGCATCCCGCCGGGCTCCAGATGCCGGCGCAGCAGGGCGTAGTACTCCCGGGAGTATGAGAGCCCGTTGGAGGCGTAGTCCACCGCCGTCTTCTCGTCGGCCGAGATAACGCGGTAGCGCTCCGAGGTGGTCCTCAGATAGCTCGTGATATCGTCGATGACGATCCGCACCCGCGGGTGGGAGAGCACCCCATGGTTCTCGCGTGCAAAGCGGGCCGCGCCCTCCACGACGCTGGGCTCGATCTCCACACAGGTGATCGCTTCCACGCCCCTGTGGCCGATGCTCTCGCCCGCCAGAATCCCCGAGCCCAGCCCGATGGACAGCTCCGTGGAAACGTCGTCCAGCAGCAGCTTGGGCAGGTGGGCGAGCAGCAGCTGCTTGTACTCGGTAAAGGTATTTCCCCCGATGACCACGCCGTCGATGGCCATCACCTTGTCGCCTGTGAGCGGGTCCAGGGTCACCTTCGTGGTGGCGGACGGCCCGTCCTCGTAGAAGAGGACCCGGTGGGCGGGGCGTTCGCCTTCGGACGGAAACTGGAAGTCCAGCGGCACCGCTGCGAGCACGAGCGCCGACGCCGCCGCGGCAGCGGGCACCGCCCAGCGCAGCCGTCTCGATCGGGTGAGGCGCAGGCCGAGGAATGCGAGGCCCAGCAGCGCATTGAGCCCGGCCATCAGCAGGATCCCGCCCTGGATGCCGAGCCAGCCCAGGAGGACGAACCCGGGCAGGAGCGCACCGACCACATTGCCGAACGTATTGCTCGCGTAGATCAATCCGACGCGTCGGCCGGTCTGGTGCAGATCGGCGATCCCGATCCTCGCCACCAACGGGAAGGTGGCCCCGATCAGCGTGGCCGGGACCAGCATCACGAGCATGGCGACCCCGAAGCGGGCCAGCAGGATCCCGGCGACGCTGCCCGCGGTCTCCCCCAGAAATCCCCTTATGGCCTGCGGATCCACCAGCGCGAACAGCACGGGAAGGGCGGCGGCCGCGGACACCGCGATCAGCAGCTGGATCCAGCCGAAGAGCGCCACCCTGTCGCCGACGCGGTCCATGATCAGACGCACGAGATACGCGCCGAGCCCGATGCCCGCGATGAACGTCGTGAGCATGGTCGTGACCGCGTAGGTGGAGTTGCCAAGGAGAAAGACGAGCGAGCGGGTCCAGTAGATCTCGTAGGCGAAGGAGGTCAGACCCGAGACGCCCAGGCCGAGCAGCAGGAGCCCGTATACAAGGCGCGAGGGAGCCTCTCCCCCGGTCTCGCCCGGCCCGGGCGCCGTCGCCCCCCCGGGCGCGGTGGCGGCCCGGGGCCCGCCCGGCTCCGTACGGCGCGACGCGACCCAGGCGATCAGCCCCAGGATCAGGTTGCCCGCCACCGCAATCTGGACGGTGGCATGGATGCCGAAGGCGCCGATCAGGTAGAAGCCGCTCGCCAGCGCCCCGGCGACCGCACCGACGGTGTTGACGGCATAGAGGCTGCTCAGGTCCACCCCGGCCAGGGAGAGGCGCCTGACCACGGCGCGGGCGAGCACGGGCAGGGTGGCCCCCATGAGAAAGGTCGGGATCATCACCAGGCCGAAGGCCAGGACGAAGCGGGTCACGGCCAGCGCCGCGTGCGAGTGCCCGGAGATCTCGTAGAGCGCCAGATAGGCAGGCGCCATGCGCTCGAGAAGGAGATGGACGGCGAGGGCCGTCAGGCCGATGCCGATCTCCAGCACCGCGTAGAAGCGGATCGGCATGGCGCTGCGATCCGCCGCCCGCCCGAGCAGCCAGCTGCCCAGTGCGAGCCCGGCCATGAACGCCGCCAGAACGACGCCCACGGCCTCGGCGGTGGTCCCGAACACCTGGGTGAGCATCCGGGTCCACACGACCTGATAGATCAGACCGCATGCGCCGGAGAAGAAGAAGAGGGTCAGCGCCAGCTGCCGCATGCCATGCCTCGCGATCCGGGTTGCGCACACAGGTAACGACGGCCTGCCGTCGGGCGCTCGGGGCGGCCCCGGGTCCGGGAACGCCCGCGCGCGATACCGGACAAGCATGCCCGTTCGAGCCCGAACGGTCGAGAGGCCTCGGCCCGGGTGCCTGTCGGGCGCCCGGGCAGCGACGGCCTGGAGCCAGGCAGGGCGAGCGGCCCGCGCACACCGACAGAGGGGGCCGCCCAGGCGACTCGCTGTCGGGGTGCTTCCCCGCGCAGGCTACTCGGCCGGGAGACGCGTTTCCTCCCCCGCACCATGCTCGAGCAGGATCAGCTGGCCGCCCTGGACCAGACCCCGCTCCGCGATCACGCCGTCCCTGATCCCGTGGGCCTGGACGGTAGCGAGCAGCAGCCGCGAGCCCGTACCCTGGGCGAGCAGGTCGGTGACGTCGAGGATGCCCGAGGACTCCCAGGCGCCGACCTCACCCGCCTGCACGTCCGAGGTCCCCGCCGGCACCACCACCGCCCGGTCCATGCGCGCGATCCGCCGGGTCTGCGAGGTCTCCGGATCGAGCACCCAGATGGAGGCCTCCTGCCCGCGGGCGCCGAACGCGGGCGTCGCCCTGTCCTCCTGGACGTAGATCCGCCCGTCGCCGGCCCAGACCAGGTTGTCGGGACTGCGGATGCCCTCCCCCCGATGACCGGGGTCGTCGGCGTCGTAGAGGATTCTCAGGGTCGCGTCTGCGCCTTCGATGCCCCCCGAGGGACTGCGCCGCCAGGCCACGCGGACGGCGTACAGCGTGCCCCACTGGTCGTTGGGATTGATGCCGCCGTGACCGGTGGAGGCGAGCACAGCCCGCCGGCCGTCGGCCGGGTCGGTGTCAATATCCTCCGGCCGGGAGAAGAAGAATGCGCCGAGCCGGCGGGCCGCGGCACGCAGGCGGTCTGCATCCAGATAGCCCTGGTCGTCGTAGCCGGCGACGCCCGCGCGAGCGGGATCCCGCGTCTCTACGGGGACGAAGGACCCGGTCCGCCCGGCGCCGGTGCCGCTGAAGGCACCGCCGCGGTCCGAGGGCGTGCGCTCGGGTCCATGGCTGACCCAGACGTGGAGCTGCCCGTCGCTCAGCCCGTTGCGCTCCAGGAATCCCCCGTGGGGGCGCTTGGTGCCCAGCCAGAGATAGAGCGGCGCGTCGGGGTGATCGTCGGCCAGCAGCAGGGCGACCTGGTCCTCGTTCCCCGTGTCCAGGGCGCTGACGTTCTCCCAGGCGCCGCGGCCGAGGGCCGGCGCGGCGTGGATGGCGGCGTGGTCCACGTCCAGGGCCCAGACCGTCCCCCCGTGGGCATGGTAGGGCTTGGCCGCCTCCTCGTTGGCAAAGAAGATGCGGTCCACGAAGCCGCGGTCGCCGGGCGCGTAGCCCGCCGCGGAGCAGAAGCGGGAGAAGCCGCGGGCGGCCCCGGACTCATTGATCTGAACGGGATCGGTCACAGGCGCTCCGCTGCGGTCGAAGACCCGGTCGTAGGCGAGCCCGGCCCCGGTGATCCGCCGCGATCCGGGCTCGATGTCGAGGTGGCTCACCCGCGCCCCGGAGAGCCGGGTGCCGTTGGCCAGTA
>JASFUT010000261.1:0-4929 GCA_050050175.1 Chromatiales bacterium | reverse complement strand
TCGAATCCGTTGACGATCATGTACCGTCGGCTCCCGTGGCGCTCCACCACGCGGATCTCGCCGTAGGGGGAGCTCCGGGTGTCCACCAGCTCGAACCCCCTGCGCTCGGCGTCCCGGAGCGCGTCGCTGCCCTGGAGCTGCATGACGGCCAGAGCCAGCAGGGCGGCGGCCGAGCCCGCCGCGGTCAGGCCCGTGGCCGGCCGCAGGAGCAGTACGGGGATGAGCACCAGGACCGCCATCCCGGCGAAGGCCGGGAGCAGCGGCAGATAGAGAAACGCCCAGACGGCGGCCAGGGTGCCCGCCAGGCTGCCGAGCGTCGACACCGCATAGATGCCCCCCGCCGTCACCCCCACGTGGGAGAGCCCGCCACCGGACAGGCCGCGGATCAGGGCCGGGGAGACCTGGCTCAGGAAGAAGAGCGCCGGGGCGATCAGGGCCACGGCCGCGATGGTGGCGCCCGTGAGCGTGGACAGGCCCACGGTCTGCTCGATCAGCGGCAGGCGCACCGCCGGGATCAGGGCGCAGAGCACCGCGCCGATGGCCGCCGCCCGCGTAGCGACCCTGATGCCGCCGACCCGGTCCGCCCGGTAGCCGCCGAAGGCGTAGCCGAGGGCCAGGGCGAGCATGGTGGTCGCGATCACGATGGCCCAGACCGAGATCGAGCCACCGAACACCGGCGTCAGGACCCGGGCCACGCCCAGCTCCACGACCATCACCGCGGCGCCCGACAGCGACGCCAGCAGGAGACCGGCCGCCTTCAGCGAGGCGGCCTCCGGACCTTGATGTGTCTCGTCAGTTCGCAATCGACCACCGCGGGCAGCCATCCGGCAGGGAACGGGACGGCCTTGTCCCCGGAGCGAGGCTGCTGTCGCTCCCCTACCCTGCCCTGTCGTGTGGGTCAGCGCAAGTGGCGTGCCCGCCGGGAGCGGACGGCCGGAGGCGCGGGGCCTCAGCGCAGGCCGTACTTCTTCATCTTGCGGTAGACCGTGCGCTCACTGACGCCCAGGGCCTGGGCAACCCGGCGGCGGTTGCCGTCGTGCTCGCGCAGGAGGCCGGCTATATGCCCCGCCTCCACGTCCTGGAGGCTGGCCCCTCGGTCACGGCCGCCCGCCCCCCGGGACGGGCCCTCGGGGCCGTCCGCCCGAGAACGCCGCCCCGCCGTCGCCGCACCGCCGGGCGCGGGGTGGGCCGCTGAAGCGCTGCGGTGGCCTGAGATGACGGCGTCCACGGCGTCGGCCTGGATCTCGTTACCCCTGGCGTGGGTGGCCGCCACGAACAGGATGTTTCGCAGCTCGCGCACGTTGCCGGGATAGTCGTAGCCCTTCAGCCGCTCCAGGGCATCGGAGGTGAGCGTGAACTGCCGCTTCATCGTCTGGGAGACGGGCTCGAGCAGGCACTCCGCCAGGGCGGGGACGTCGTCCAGGCGCTCGCGCAGCGCGGGCAGGCGCACGGACAGGCAGGCGATCCGGTAGTAGAGGTCCTCCCGGAAGCTGCCTTCGTTTACCGCGTCCCAGAGGTGGCGGTTGGTGGCGCAGACGATGCGCACGTCCGCGGTACGCCGCTCACGCCCTCCGACCCGCCGGTACTCGCCGGTCTCGAGCACGCGCAGCAGCTTGGCCTGCAGCGAGAGCGGGAGCTCTCCGATCTCATCGACGAACAGCGTGCCGCCGTGCGCCTGCTCGAACAGGCCCTGCTTCTCACCCACGCTGCCGGTGAACGCCCCGCGGGCGTGGCCGAACATCTCCGCCTCGAAGAGAGGCTCGCTCAGCACCGTGCAGTCCAGCGTGTGGAAGGGCTTGTCCCGTCGCGGCGAGTTGCGGTGGATGAACTCGGCGGCCAGCTCCTTGCCGGTCCCGGTCTCGCCCTGGAGCAGGACGGGGGCCTCGGAGGCGGCCACGGTGCTCAGGTGCTCCACGCAGGAGAGGAACTTGCGCGTCCCGCCCACCATGCGGGCCCCCGACGGCGAAGCGCCGACGGGCCCGGCGATGTCGCGGATCAGCTCGCCCATGTAGAGCGTGCCGTCGCTCGCCCTCAGGGGATAGGCGGTCACCCGTACCTGGTGCATCTCCCGATCCCGGTCGTAGTGCAGGTGTACGCACGAGTGCTGGGTCCCGTCCGCGAACAGCCGCTCGTGGGGGCACTCCTCACCGTAGGTGCTGCAGGGGTCATCGTTCTTGTGGCCCACCAGGTGGCAGGGCCAGCCCAGGATCTCGGGGCCGCCCGCCCCGTAACGGCGCTCGTAGGCGCTGTTTACCGCGACGATCCGGAACCGGCCGTCGATGACGACGAACGGTTCCTCGTGGCTGTCGACGAGCGACTGCAGGTCGAACGGCAGCCCCTCGCCGGAAGAATACGTGCCCTTCATAGAAGATTCCCGTAGGGAAATAATGCTTTCTAGCTATGTCAAAAGTGTCAGGCCTGGAAACTATAGCAGGAACCGAGGGCTTGTGTGTCGAGGGCGTTCGCATTGTCGCAGACCCGCAGGGGCGTCCGACCCGCGGGGGTCGGCAGCAGGGTGCCCGGAACGGGGCCGGAGGGCCTGCGCCCGATCACGCCGTCGCCGCACATCGACGGAGGCGACAGGGACGGACCGGCTGCAACTTATTGAAGCTAGGGAAGATATGGTAGCTACGGGTGGACTCGAACCACCGACCCCAGCATTATGAGTGCTGTGCTCTAACCAGCTGAGCTACGTAGCCACGAGGGACGCGAAAATCTATACAAGCGGCCGGGGATTGTCAAGGTCACGGGGCCGGCGTCGGCCCCGCCGCGAGGTCCGAGCGCAGGCGTCAGACGTTGAAGCGGAAATGGATGACGTCGCCGTCCTGGACAACGTAGTCCTTGCCTTCGGATCGAAGCCTTCCGGCCTCCCGCGCGCCCTGCTCTCCCCGGTAGCGGACGAAATCGTCGTAGGCGACCACCTCGGCGCGGATGAAGCCCCGCTCAAAGTCCGAGTGAATGGCGCCCGCGGCCTGAGGGGCGGTCGCCCCCACCGGGATGGTCCAGGCCCGGACCTCCTTCTCCCCCGCCGTGAAATAGGTCTCCAGGCCCAGCAGCCGGTAGCCCGCCCGCACCACGCGGTTCAGGCCGGGCTCGTCCAGACCCATGTCCGCCAGGAAGTCCTGCTTGTCGGCGTCGTCGAGCTCGGCGATCTCCGCCTCGATCGCGGCGCAAACCGGCACGACCTCGGCGCCTTCGCCCGCGGCATGCTCGCGCACCGCGTCGAGCCGGGGATTGCCCTCGAAGCCGTCGTCGGCCACGTTGGCGACGTACATGGTGGGCTTAGCGGTCAGCAGGAACAGGTCGCGCAGCTCGGCCCGCTCCTCGTCGCTCAGATCCATGGCGCGCACCGGCCGGCCCTCGTCGAGCTGCCCGCGCACCCGCTCCAGCAGCGCCTTGCGCGCCAGCATCTTCTTGTCACCGGACTTGGACTGCTTGGCGGCCCGGTCGATGCCCTTCTCGACGGTCTCGAGATCCGCCAGGGCGAGCTCGGTGTCGATGACCTCGATGTCGGCGACCGGATCCACCCGTCCCGCCACGTGGACGACGTCTCCGTCGTCGAAGCACCGCACGACCTGCGCGATGGCGTCGGTCTCGCGGATGTTGGCCAGGAACTTGTTTCCGAGCCCCTCGCCCTTGGATGCGCCCGCCACCAGGCCGGCGATGTCGACGAACTGCATGGTGGTGGGCACCACCTTCCGGGGCCGGACGATGGCGGCGATCTCGTCCAGGCGGGGGTCCGGCAGGGGCACCACGCCGACGTTGGGATCGATGGTGCAGAAGGGATAGTTCTCCGCCGCGATGGTTGCCCGCGTCAGGGCGTTGAAGAGGGTCGACTTGCCGACGTTGGGCAGGCCGACGATGCCGCACTTGAATCCCATGACTCAGAACCTTCGGAAAAGCGCGGAAGGATATCGGAAAAGGGGGCGGCCCGCGACAGGTGCGACCCGCTCCGGCCGTTTGAAACGGGCCCTATAACCGTTCAGACCGCCGGTGCCATGGCGGGCTCAGCCCTCGGTCGTGCGGTTGTAGAGATCGTCGAAACGCACGATGTCGTCTTCGCCCAGGTAGCCGCCGGACTGGACCTCGATCAGCTCCAGCGGGATGGAGCCGGGATTCTCCAGGCGGTGCCGGGTGCCCAGCGGGATGTAGGTCGACTGGTTCTCGGTGAGCAGGAAGACCCGGTCGTCGCAGGTGACCCGCGCCGTGCCGCGCACCACTACCCAGTGCTCGGCGCGATGGTGGTGCATCTGCAGGGAGAGCGAGGCCCCCGGCTTCACGGTCAGGCGCTTGACCTGATGCCGATCCCCCTGATCCACGGGCTCGTACGCGCCCCAGGGCCGGTGGACCCGGCGGTGGGACACACACTCCTGCCGCCGTGCTTCCTTCAGGTATCGGGTGACCGCCTTCACGTCCTGGCAGCGATCCTTGTCCAGGACCAGCACGGCGTCCGGTGTCTCCACCACGATCAGGCCCTCGACGCCCACTGCCGCCAGCATGCGGTGCTGGGCATGCAGCAGGTTCTCCCGGGCCTCGTGGACGAACACGTCCCCGTGGAGGGCGTTGCCCGCTCCGTCGCGCTCGCTCACGTCCCAAAGGGCCGACCAGGCCCCCACATCCGACCAGCCCGCGTCCAGGGCGAGCACGATCGCCTGGCCCTCCGCCTCCGCCGAGAAGGGCTCCATCACGGCGTAGTCGATGGAGTCCGAAGGGCAGGCGCGGAAGGCGTCGCGGTCGACCCGGCAGAAGTCGATGTCGGAGGTCGCGCCGTCGAAGGCCCGCCGGCAGGCGGCGGCGAGCTCTGGCCGATAGCGCTCGATCAGGTCGAGCCAGCGCCCGGCGCGCATCATGAATATCCCGCTGTTCCAGAGATAGTCGCCGCTCGCGACATAGGCCTCGGCGGTGTCGCGGTCCGGCTTCTCGACGAAG
>JASFUT010000260.1:0-4933 GCA_050050175.1 Chromatiales bacterium | reverse complement strand
GGAGACGCTCGAGGTGCTGAGCGGCTCGACCGGGATACGCTTCGAGGAGCACCCGTTCCCGCACTACCTGGGGGAGGACGGCGGCGGGCGCACCGTCTCTCTCTCGTCCATGCCCGTCGCGGGCGACGTTCGGGGTTATGCCGGCCCTCTGAACCTGCTGGTGTCGGTGGACGAGAGCGGCACACTGCGGGGCGCCCGGCACATCGCCTCCGAGGAGACCCCGGCCTATATACACGGCATCGACGAGTGGCTGGCCGGGCTGCGCGGCGCGGATCTCAGCGCCGCGCCCCTGGAGCTCGGGCGGGTGGATGCCCTCACCGGGGCCACCGTCTCCAGCGAGGCGGCCCTCGCGGCCATCAACCGGGCGGCCCGCGCCGGCGGGCGGGCCGCCTTCGGCGTCGAGCTCGCCCCGACCGGTGGCGCGGAGGCCCCCTGGTGGCGGGAGCTGGTGACGCCGCGCTTTCTCGGAACGCTGGCGCTGCTCGCGCTGTTCTTCCCGGTCTACTTCAGCGGGCGCGACCGTACGCGACTGCTCTATCAGCTGGCGGTGCTGCTGGTGCTCGGCGTGGCCTTCAACTCCCTGGTCACCGAGGTGGACCTGGTCAACCTGGGGCGCGGCAGCGTGCCGGGCGTCGACTCCAATCCGGTCTGGTACCTGCTGGTGGTCTTCACCGGGGTCACCGGGCTGCTCTTCGGCCAGGTCTACTGCGGCTACGTCTGTCCCTTCGGGGCCCTGCAGGAGATGGTGTCCCGCACGGGCCGCCGTCTGGGGCTCCGGCGCTATGCGGACCGGCGCCTGGACCGGGCCGCGCGCTACCTGAAGTTTCTCCTGCTGGCGGGGGCCCTGGCCCTGGTCTGGATCACCGGCGAGCTGGCCTGGGTGAGCTTCAATCCCATGCAGCACGTCTTCCGCCTCCACCTGGCCGGCTGGATCGGCTGGATCGCGGCGCTCAGTCTGCTGGGATCCCTGTTCTACTATCGGTTCTGGTGCCGGTATCTCTGCCCCATGGGCGCCTTCCTCGCGCTGTCGAACAAGGTCGCCGTGCTGGCGCACCGGGCGCCCGCCCGGGGGATCCGATACTGCGATCTGGGGGTGCGCGACGAGTTCGACGTGGACTGCATCCACTGCAACCGCTGCATCGACCGTGTGGACCTGGGCAGGGAGGGAAAACCGGGGCGCGTGGACTAAACTTTATTATTGGACACGGAAGCCCGGTGCGCCCGGGTCCGGACGGTTTCGGAGAGACGCGATGACGGCGGTCGCCCTGCGCCACTGGCGGCGTGACGCCCCCCTGGGGCTGCTCCTCGGGGCGGTGCTGCTGGGCATGGTCGGCTTCCTGGCCGGGCCGGGTGTGGACGGCACGGCGGAGGTCGTCCAGGGCTGGCGGCGCATCGACACCCAGGCGCTCATCGAGCGTATCGGCAGCGGCGAGCTCCAGCGCACGGAGGCCCGCTGGTACCGGGTCGTTCCCGAAGGCGGCGGGGCCTCCCCAGAGGGGACAGGACCATGACCGCCGTGGTCTGCGACCTCTGCCCCAAGTACTGCCGGATCCCCGAGGGGAGCGCGGGGGACTGCCGGGTGCGGGTCAACCTGGACGGGCGGCTCCGGGCGGTCACCTACGGGCGGCCGTCCGCCATCCACATCGACCCGATGGAGAAGAAGCCGCTCTATCACTTCCGGCCGGCTACCCCCGTGTTCTCGCTGGCCACCGCGGGGTGCAATCTCCACTGCAAGAACTGCCAGAACTGGCAGCTGTCCCAGCGCGGCGGCGAGGAGATGGAGACCATCTACCGGGCGCCGCCGGAGGAGGTCGTGGAGCTCGCCCTGACCGAGGGCTGCCAGTCCATCGCCTACACCTACTCCGACCCCATCGTGTTCTACGAGTACGTGCACGACACCGCCGAGGTGGCGCGGGCGCGGGGGATGAGCAACGTGTTCGTCACCGCGGGCTACATCAATCGCGAGCCCCTGCGCGCCCTGTGCAGGGTGCTGGACGCCACCAACACGGATCTGAAATCCTTCGACGACCGCTTCTACCGCGACAACTGCAGCGCCACGCTGCAGCCCGTGCTCGATGCGCTGGTGACCTTCCGCGAGGAGGGGGTGTGGGTGGAGGTGACCAACCTGGTGATCCCCACCCTGAACGACGACATGGCCATGATCCGGCGCATGGCCAAGTGGATCCGCGACGAGCTGGGGCCGGGCACCCCTCTGCACTTCAGTCGCTTCCGGCCCATGTACCGTATGCGCAATCTGCCCCCGACCCCCCACGAGGCCCTCACACGGGCGCGGGACGAGGCGCGCGACGTCGGCCTGGACTTCGTCTACATCGGCAATCTTTATGATCAGGAGACGGGCTCGACCTACTGCCCCAGGGATGGCACTCTTCTGATCGAGCGCATGGGCTATCGGGTGACCGCCAACCGGCTGGTCGACGGGGCCTGTCCCACCTGCCGGGAGCCCATACCGGGGGTCTGGACATGAGCACTGACAGACTGGAGGTTCGGGGCGCGGGGGCGGCGCGCCGGGGAACGGCGCCGGACGACCGGGGCCGCCGGCTGTTCCTGGCCGCCGTCCCGGCGGCCGTCGCCGGCGCCTGGCTGCTTGCCCGGGGTCTTCCGCGGATGGAGGTGCCGACGGGACCCAGGGTGTTGGGGCTTCACCGGGCCGATCTCTACGGCCCCCACGACCTCGCGGGCTGACGACAGGAACGGACACCGCATTCGATGCTGGAGATAACGGGGGCCTGGCGGCGGTTCGCTGCCGTCCTTTGCCTGCTTTCCTGGGTGTCGCCGGTGAGCGCTGATGACGCCGGCGCTCCCCTCGATGCCCCAGTGGTGAGACCCGCTGTGCTCGCCGGGTCCTGGTATCCGGGTGACGCCCCGACACTGCGCGCGGCGATCGATGGCCTGCTTGCCGACGCGCAGGTGCCCGAGTCCCTGAACGGCGCGCGCATCGCCGCCCTGGTGGTGCCCCATGCCGGCCTGCGTTTCAGCGGCGCCACTGCGGCCAGCGGCTTCAGGTTGGTGCAGGGACGGAGCTACGATCGGGTGATCGTCATAGCCCCCGCGCACCGCGGGTCCTTCGCGGGGCTCGCCGTGCCGCCCGTGGATGCCTTCCAGACGCTGCTCGGCGGGATCCCCGTCGACCGGGAGGGGCTGGTCCGGCTGCGTGAGTCGCCTCTGGTCGATGTGGTTCCCGGCGCCCACGCCCGGGAGCACGCGATTGAGATGGAGCTGCCCTTCCTGCAGCGGGCGCTGATGCCGGGCTGGAAGCTCCTGCCCGTGCTGGTGGGCCGGATGGACGACGGAGACTATGCCGTCGCGGCAGATGCGATCCGCCCGCTGGCGGACGAGCGCACGCTGGTGGTCGTCTCCAGCGATTTCACCCATTACGGCCCGCGCTACGGCTACCAGCCCTTTCCCCCCGGCCGCGAGGTGGCGGAGCGCATCCGCCGCCTGGACATGGGCCTGTTCGAGCTCATGTGGGCCTTCGACGTCGAAGGGCTTCTCGCCTACCAGCGTGGGACCGGGATCACGGCCTGTGGCTTCGGTCCGCTGATGGTGCTCACGCACCTGCTGGACGGGCGCGCGGAGCCCCGATTGATCCGCTATGCGACCAGCGGGGAGCTCACGGGCAGCTACGAGAACTCGGTGAGCTACCTGGCCGCGGCGTACGTGGACGGGTCCAGGGCGGCCCCCGCCCCGGACGAGGAAGGGGCGTACCGGCCCGAGGAGCTGGAGCTGCTCCATGGCCTGGCCCGCCGGGCCCTGGCCCAGGCGGTGGAGGAGGGGGCCGAAAGCGTGGACCCCGAGGCACTGGTGGCGGGAATGGACCTGCCGCCGAGGCTGACCGAGCCCACTGCCGCCTTCGTCACCCTGAGGAAAGAGGGTCGACTGCGGGGCTGCATCGGCGACGTCATGCCGATCCGGCCGCTGTACGCCTCCGTGGTGGCGAATGCGGTCAACGCGGGGCTGCGGGACCGACGGTTCCGTCCGGTGACCGCCGATGAGCTGCCCGCCCTGGTGCTGGAGATCAGCGTGCTGACCCCGCCGCGCAGCGTCGCCTCCTACGAGGACTACGACGTCAAGCGCCAAGGCATCATCCTGAGGGCAGAGGGCCATCGCGCCGTCTATCTCCCGGAGGTGGCGCGGAGCATGGGCTGGGACCGGTCGCACACGCTCAGCCGGCTGGCGCAGAAGGCGGGTCTGGAGGCGGACGCCTGGAAGACGCCGGACGCCCGATTCGCGGTGTTCTCCTCGATCAAGTACGCCGCCCCCATGGCGTCGGACGGCGCCCAGGTCGCCCGGACGCCGTAACGCCCGCCGGGCTCCGGGATCGCAGGTCGGAATGCGCCAGCGAAGCCGGACGTTCCCGGCGGGATCGCCGGCTTGGGGTCCGCTCCTCAGCCCAGCCCGCGGCTGTCCGCCCGGCCGTTGCTCGCGGGCGCCCGCCTCGCGCAGGCCGTTCGCGGCTGTCAGCCGCTTCTACGGCGGGCTTCGCGCAGGCGCAGGGGAATCGGAGTAGGAGCGCTCGTTGAGCGCGAACCGTCGGGGTCAAAAGGGCCGCCCCAAGGCTGGGTGCTCCGCCTCCTTTTGGATGCGCCCTTCAGGCGGCGAAGGGAGGTCCCCCGGCCGTTGGGCTCGCGGTTGGCAGCCGCCCTACGCGGGCCTCGGCGCCCGTATGAGAGCTCGTTGAGCGCGAACGGTGGTGTCTTGCGGTCAGGGCGGAGCGGTTCGCGGCTGGCAGCCGCTCCTACGTCGGGCTTTCGGTCCGTCCTCGTATCCGCCCGCCGGGCGGGAATCGTTCGCTGTTGGGGCAGGCCGCGCGCTTGCCAAGCCGATATACACGCCGCTATCATTCCGTCTTCAACAGGCGCGTAGCTCAGCTGGGTGAGCCGCGACCGAAGGTCCGGTGGACCTTCGCAGCGCG
>JASFUT010000259.1:0-4972 GCA_050050175.1 Chromatiales bacterium | reverse complement strand
CGGCGGGTGACCTGACCTGGGCTCACCCGCCGAACCCACCCCGCGCCCGGCCGATCACCAGCGGTAGCCGCGATAGCGACGGTCGTCGTAGTAGCGGTAACGGTAGGGATCGCCGTAATACCCGCCATAGTACCCGCCGTCCCTGTGGTCGGGGTTATGCTTGTAGTCGTAGATGCGCACACTCGAGTCGTTGTAGGCCCGGTTTAGGGCCCGGCGCTCCTCCGGCGACAAATAGCCGTTGTCGAGGAAGTCCCGGCGCATGCGGTTGATCCGCAGGCGGTCCCCGATGAGGCCGGCCCCCTCCCTCCAGGTGATGTCGCCTTCCCGCCATCCCTGCTTGATGCGCTCCCGCTGAATGTCGTGGCGCCTGTCGACCAGCCAGCGGCCGAAGTCGTCGTCGGCAAAGGCCGGAGCCACAACCACCATCGCGAGGGCACCCGCCGTCAGTTGCTTCGCAAGCTTCTTCATCGTCTTTCCTCCGCTGCGTCAAGGTCCTGTTCCCAGGCTTGAGTAAACGATAAGGCGCCGGGCATGAACGCACGCTGAATGCGGAGCGCCCGGTTGCCTAACTGGGCCCCGGCCACCAGGCGAGCAGGAGGATGAACGTCAGCGCGCACAGGGCGAGGCACCAGCCGAGCGGCGCGCCCAGAACATATGCGACAAGGGCGAAGGCCGCCGGCATCTCCGCGAGCACCGCCCCGATCAGCAGGCGCCGGGGCGGCCCAGGGCCGCGGCGCACCTCGACCCATCGCAGAACCGCGGCAGGCACGGCGGCGAGCGCGCCGGCCCAGAGCGCAAGGCGCGCGACGTCGCCACCGCCCGGGGGCGGCGCCAGCGTGCCGCTCAGACCCCAGAGCACCAGCGGATAGACGAGAGCCCCGAGCACCAGCGCAGCCCAGAGCCCGCGCTCCTGGGTGGCCTGCGGACTCGCCTGCTCGCCGTCGTCCACGCTCATTGCGACTCGGCCTCCTGCTTGTGCGCGCGCTTTCGGAAAACCCCCATTTCCTTGGCTGCCTGTATGTCCCCCCGCGTCTGCGCCACCGCGATGCCCTGATCGAAGGTGCGCACCGCCTCTCCAGGACGACCCGAGTCCATCAGCGCCCTGCCGAGTGCCTTCCAGGCCGCGGAATACTCCGGGTCCTGCTCCACCGCCCTTTGCAGATGCTCGACGGCTTTCCCGGCCTCGCCCGCCTGCAGGTAGGCGTTGCCGAGGCTGAATCGCAGCAGCGGACCGTCCTCGCCCGATGCCAGCATGGACTCGAAAGTCTCGACCATCCCCATCGCATCACCTCCGTCTGTGGGCCGGTCGGTCCCGAAAGCCGGCGTCACTTGCGCCAGAACGCCGGAGTCAGAAGTACCAGCAGGGTGAAGATCTCAAGCCGACCCAGCAGCATGGCGAAGCAGAGCACCCATTTCGCCGGGTCGTTCAGCGCCGCGTAGTTCGCACCCACCTGCGCGAGGCCGGGCCCCAGATTGTTCATGCACGCCGCGACCGCCGAGAAGGAGGTCATGAGATCCAGGCCGGTCAAGGCCAGCGCCAGATACATCACCGAGAAGCTCGCCACATAGAGCGCAAAGAACCCCCATACCGCCTCCACGACGCGGTGTGGGATGGTCTTGTCGCCGATCCGGATCGGGATCTGCGCATTCGGATGGATCAGTCTGGCGATCTCGCGCAGCCCCTGCTTGATCAGCAGGAGGAAGCGGATGACCTTGATGCCCCCGCCGGTGGAGCCGGCACAGCCGCCGATCACACTGGCGAACAGAAGCAGGATCTCGATGAAGCCCGGCCAGGTGTAATATTCGGCGGTGGTGAACCCGGTGGTGGTGCCGATGGACACCGCCTGAAAGATCGCCTTGAGAAACGCCTCGTCCCAGTACTCGTAGGTTCCGGTGCGGTGCAGCACCAGGGTCACGACCGTGGTGACCACCACCAGCAGGCTGAAGTACAGGCGGAACTCCGAATCCCTCAGGTAGGCGGCCAGGCTCCGGTCCCGCCAGGCGACGAAGTGCAGGGCGAAGTTGATCCCGGCCATCAGCATGAACACCACTGCGATGAGCTCGATCAACGTGCTGTTGAAGAAGCCGATGCTGGCGTCGTGCGTGGAGAAGCCTCCGATGGCGACCGTGGAGAAGGCGTGGCCCACGGCGTCGAACAGGTCCATGCCCGCCGCCCAGTAGGCGGCGGCACAGGCCACCGTGAGCCCCAGATAGACATACCACAGGGCCTTGGCCGTCTCCGTGATCCGGGGGGTCAGCTTGCTGTCCTTCATGGGCCCGGGGGTCTCGGCACGGTACAGCTGCATGCCGCCGACGCCCAGCATGGGCAGCACGGCCACAGCCAGAACGATGATGCCCATGCCACCCAGCCACTGCAGTTGCTGGCGGTAGAACAGGATCGAAGGCGGCAGGTCGTCGATCCCGACGAGCACCGTGGCGCCGGTGGTGGTGAGCCCCGAGATCGACTCGAACACCGCGTCTGTCCATGTCATTGCCGGACTGTCCGAGAGCATGAGGGGCAAGGACCCGCTGATCCCCAGCACGGTCCAGAACAGCACCACCACGATGAAGCCGTCACGGATGCGCAGCTCCTGCCGGGTGGTTCGGGCCGGGAGCCAGAACAAGAGGCCGATGGCGAAGATGAGCCCTAGGGCGGCGAGGAATGGGACCCCGGTCCCTTCCTCGTAGAAGGTGGCCAGCAACAGGGGCGGGACCATGGTCAGGCTGAAGAGCATTAGCAGGATGCCCAGAATGCGTTGGACCGCCGTCAGCTGCATGCGGCTAGCGCCGTCCGCCGCCGGTCCGCCACTGCCGCCTGCCCCCCCTCGCTGCGCCGGACCTCACAGGAAGGTCACCCCCACCTGGAACAGGCGCTCGACCTCGCCGATGCGGCGTTTGTCGACCAGGAAGAGGATCACGTGGTCCTCCGACTGGATGACGGTGTCGTGGTGCGCCATCATCACCTCGTCTCCCCGGACGATCGCCCCGATATTGGCGCCGGCCGGCAGCTTGATGTCCTCGACCGCCCGGCCCACCACGCGCGAGGACATGGCGTCCCCGTGCGCCACCGCCTCGATGGCCTCCGCGGCACCCCGGCGCAGGGCATGGACCTGAACCACGTCGCCGCGGCGCACATGGGTGAGGAGGCTGCCTATGGTCGCCTGCTGGGGCGAGATGGCGATGTCGATGGCACCGCTCTGCACCAGATCCACGTAGGCCGGTCGGTTGATCAGGGCCATGACCTTGCGTGCGCCCAGGCGCTTCGCCAGCATGGCCGAGAGGATGTTGGCCTCGTCGTCGTTCGTCACCGCACAGAAGACGTCGGTATTCTCTATGTTCTCCTCCACCAGCAGATCACCGTCTGCCGCGTCCCCGTAGAGGACGATGGTGTTGTCGAGCTCGGCTGCGATCTGACGTGACCGGGACTGACCGCGCTCGATGATCTTGACCCTGTAGGTCTTCTCGAGCGCCTGGGCCAGGCGCTTTCCGATGTTCCCTCCGCCCGCGAGTATCAGCCGCCGGAAGGGCTTCTCCTGCTTGCGCAGCTCGCTCATGACCGCTCGGATGTTGGAGCCGGCGGCGACGAAGAACACCTCGTCGTCGGCCTCGATCACCGTGTGGCCCTCCGGCTGTATGGGGCGATCCCGCCGGTAGATGGCCGCCACCCGCGCGTCGATCCCGGGCATGTGGTCCTTGAGCGTTCGCAGCTCGTGGCCGACCAGCGGCCCGCCATAGTAGGCCTTGACCGCCACAAGACGGACGCGGCCGCCGGCGAAATCAAGCACCTGCAGGGCGCCGGGGTGCTCGATCAGGCGCAGGATGTAGTTGGTGACCAGCTGCTCGGGACTGATCAGCACATCGATCGGCATCGCCTCCTGGGCGAAAAGCCGCGACTCGCTGAGGTACTCGAGCGCCCTCACCCGCGCGATCTTGGTCGGAGTGTGGAACAGCGTGTAGGCGACCTGGCAGGCGACCATGTTGGTCTCGTCGCTGTTGGTGACCGCGATGACCATGTCGGCGTCTTCCGCCCCTGCCCGCCGGAGGACGTCGGGGTGTCCCGCGTGTCCCTGGACGGTGCGGATATCCAGGCGGTCCTGCATCTCGCGCAGCAGGTCCGTGTCCTGGTCGACGACCGTGATGTCGTTCGCCTCGCTCGCCAGGTTGTCGGCCACCGAGGTGCCCACCTGTCCGGCGCCTAGGATGATGATTTTCATTGTGAGGGCTCCGGGGGCCAGCTGCAGGCGGCCCCCCGGGGGCGACCGGCCCCCGGGGGAGGACGGGCGGCTGGCCGTTGCATCCTGTTACTTGCGGTCCTTTATCTCCACACCCAGGGTGCGGAGCTTGCGATAGAGGTGCGTGCGCTCCATCCCGACGTCCTGGGCGGTCTTGCTCACGTTGCCTCCGTGCTTCTGCAGCTGGTACTCCAGGTAGATCTTCTCAAACTGCTCCCGGGCCTGACGCAGGGGCTGGTCGAACGAGATCGGCATCACGGGCGCCAGGTGCTCGACCGCCCGTCCCCCGCCCATGGCCGCCTCCACCTCGTCCTGGGTGATCTCCTCACCCGCGCCGAGGATCAGCAGCCGCTGGACGAGATTCTTCAGCTCCCGAACATTGCCGTGCCAGGGATGATTGCGCAGGTAGTTCTGGGCGCCGACGTCGAAGCGCCTGTAGGGAAGCTTCTCCTGGGTCACGTAGTAGTCGATGTAGTAGTTGAGAAGGTCCGGGATGTCCTGCGGGTGCTCCCGCAGCGGCGGAACCACCAGCGGTACCACATTGAGGTGATAGAACAGGTCTTCCCGAAAGCGCCCGCCCTGCACCTCGGCCTCCAGGTTGCGCTGGGTGGCGGCCACTATGCGCACGTCGATCCGCACCGGCTCCGATCCGCCGAGGCGCAGGAACGACCCTGAATCCAGCGCACCCAGCAGCTGCCCCTGGGCCTCCAGCTCCATGTCGGCCACCTCGTCCAGGAAGA